>CAZYID010000116.1:0-11530 GCA_964646595.1 uncultured Spirochaetales bacterium
TGGAGGAATATTATGAAAAAATATAGAAGCAGAATAACAACTGAAGGAAGAACAAGGTCTGGCGCAAGATCATTATGGAGAGCAAATGGTTTAAAGGATGAGGATTTTAAAAAACCTATTATTGCTATAGTAAATTCCTTTACTCAATTTGTACCTGGACATGTTCATTTAAGAGAAATTGGTAAATTAGTTAAAAATTTTATTGATAAAGCAGGCGGAGTAGGTGTTGAGTTTAATACCATTGCGATAGATGATGGAATTGCAATGGGACATGGCGGAATGCTGTATTCTCTTCCGTCAAGAGATTTGATTGCTGATAGTGTAGAATACATGGTTCAGGCACATGTAGCTGATGCAATGATTTGTATTCCAAATTGTGATAAGATAATACCTGGTATGCTTATGGCTTCAATGCGTTTAAATATTCCTACTATTTTTGTTTCAGGCGGTCCAATGGAAGCTGGTGTATATAAAGATAAAAAATATGATTTAATTGATGTAATGAAATTAGAAGGTGATGAAAACGTTTCTGATAACGAATTATTAGAAATTGAAAAAGCAGGATGTCCAACTTGCGGAAGCTGCAGCGGTTTATTTACTGCAAATTCTATGAATTGTTTAACTGAAGCTATTGGAATGGGTTTGCCTTTTAATGGAACTTTGTTGGCAACTCATGAGCTTAGAAAAAACTTATATGAAAAAGCTTCCGAAAGAATAGTAGAAATGGCAAAAGATTATTATGAAAACGGAAATGATAAAATACTTCCAAAGTCTATAGCATCTAAAAAAGCTTTTGAAAATGCAATGACACTTGATATTGCAATGGGTGGTTCCACAAATACAATATTACATTTACTTGCAGTGGCACAAGAAGCAGGTGTAGATTTTACCATGAAAGATATTGATAGCTTATCAAGACGAGTACCAAATTTATGCAAAGTTGCACCTTCATCACATTTTCATATTGAAGATGTTAATAGAGCAGGCGGTATTTTCGGGATATTAGGAGAACTCGATAAAGCAGGTCTTCTTGAAAGAAATATTAATACTGTAACTGGAAAAACAATTTATGATTTAATTAAAGAGAATGATATAAATGGTAATTATAAAGAATTAACAGATGATGCAAAAAAGATGAGCTTGGCAGCTCCAGGCGGTACAAGAAATCTAATAGGAATGTCGCAAAATGTAATGTATAAAGAAAATGATCTGGATAGAGAAAATGGATGTATACGAAGTATTGAAACTCCTTATAATAAAGAAGGCGGATTAGCAGTTCTTTATGGAAATATTGCATTAAATGGTTGTATTGTTAAAACTGCCGGAGTAGATAAATCCATTTATAGATTTAAAGGCAAAGCAGTTGTTTTTGATTCTCAGGAACAATCAGTTGATGCAATTTTAGCAAATAAAATCAAACCTGGAGAGATTGTTATAATAAGGTATGAAGGTCCTTCAGGGGGTCCTGGTATGCAGGAAATGCTATATCCGACAACTTATTTAAGTTCAAAGAAATTAGATAAAGAGTGCGCTTTATTAACAGATGGAAGGTTTAGCGGAGGAACTTCCGGTCTTAGTATTGGTCATATTTCTCCTGAAGCTGCTGCCGGAGGTTTAATTGGTGTTGTTGAAGATGGTGATGAAATTGAAATAAATATTCCGGAACGAAGTATAAATTTATTAGTAGCAGAAGATATACTTAAAAGAAGAAAAGAACAAATAATAGCTTCCGGCGGATTTATTCCTAAAAGAAACAGACAAGTTTCTAATGCATTAAAATTATATGGAATGTTTGCAACAAGCGCAGATAAAGGTGCTGTTAGAGATTGGGATAAAATAACTAAATGTTAAATAATTTGTTTAATAATTTCAATATTAAAAAAAATCTTGTAGAAAAACTAACAGAAAGAAATATATTTAATCCTACTAAAATTCAACTTGAAGTTATTCCCAAAATACTAGCCAGAGAAGATGTAATCGCTCAATCAAAAACCGGAACCGGGAAAACTATTGCATATTTAATACCATTAATACATCTTGTTTTAAAAGAACAAACAAATCTATTAATTATTGCTCCAACTAAAGAACTTTCATTTCAAATATATGAAGAATTACTTTATTTTATAAATGGCACAAATTTAAAAAGTGCATTATTAATAGGCGGAGTTGATATTAATGCTCAGATAGAATCATTGAGAAACGAATGCAGTATATTAATAGGAGTTCCAGGTAGAATAATTAAATTAGTTGATCAGGGATCTTTAAAATTAAATCAAATAAAAAAAATTGTAATTGATGAAGCTGATTTTTTAATTGATTTAGGTTTTATTAAAGATCTGGAAAGGATATTTTCGTTAACTAAAAGTTTAGATCAATTAATGGTTTTTTCTGCTACATTGTCAGCGAAAACAAAAAAAATATTAGATGTTGCTCATAATCAAAAATACAGTGCTAGAATAGACGCAAAGAATAAAATACCTGTAAATATAAAAAATTATTTTATTCCAATTAGCGAAGATCAAAGAGAAAGTATTTTAATAAAATTATTAAATTCAATTAATCCTTTTTTATCAATTATTTTTGTTAGAACAAAAGAAGAATCTATGTTTTTATATAAAAAATTAAAAAAAGCAAATTTTTTAGTTGGATGTCTTAATGGAGATTTAATGCCTTCTCAGCGAAAAAGAGCAGTAAATGATTTTAGAAAAGCAAAAACACAGTATCTTGTTGCAACAGATTTGGCAAGCAGAGGATTGGATGTAGATTCAATAACACATATAATAAATTATACATTACCATTAAATGAACTTGATTATTTGCATAGAGCCGGACGAACAGGCAGGATGGATGATAATGGAGAAGTTTATACATTATGTAATGAACTGGATGAAGGATATCTTAGAAAATATAGTATAAACCTGGATTTTAATTTATTTCCAGTTACAGTAACAAATAACTGTATCGAATCCATAAAGAAATATAAAGGCGTTAAACCTAGATTAAATTTAAATGATTTAAAGAAAATAAAAAATAAAAGCAGTAAAAAAGATAAAAGAATAGACAGCAAACGAAGTGATAAAAAAATAGAAGATAAAAGAAGTAATAAAAAAATAAATGGAAAAAGCAACTATAAAAGAATTGATATTAAAAATAAGGAGAAAAGAATAGATGACAAAAAAAAGAGTCGAAGTAAAAAAAGAAGATAAATGGAATGTTGAAGCTATTTTCAAAAATGATCTATTATGGGAAGCAGAACACAAATTATTAAAAAATGATATTAAAATAATTTTAAAATTCAAGGGAAAATTAAAAGATTCTGCAAAAATATTAAAAGAAATGATTGATGCAGATGTTGAATTAAACAGACGCCTTGATCTATTATATACTTATTCACATATGAAACATGATGAAGATATAAAAAATGAAAAATACAAAACATTTAATGATTTAGCATATAATTTATTTATAGAATATACCGAATTGTCAAGCTGGATAACTCCTGAAATATTAAACATAGATGATGATTTGATTTATCAATATATTAATACTGAGGAATTATTACCTTATAAATTTTTTTTAGAAAAAATTTTAAGGACAAAAACTCATACTTTATCTGAAAAAGAAGAAAAACTATTATCAATGACTGCAAATGTTTTTGTCTCCGGAGATTGTTTTAGAGCATTAAATGATGGAGATATGAAATTTGGTTTTATTGAAGACAGTAATAATAATAAATTAGAATTAACTCATTCCCTTTATCATAAATATTTAATTAATAAAGATAGAGAAATAAGAAAGAAAGCTTTTTGCCAATATCATAGTAAGTTTAATGAATTTTCTTTAACAATTGCTGCATTATTACAGGGAAAAGTAAAAGAACATTTATTTTATGCTAAAGCTAGAAATTTTATGAATACTTTAGAAGCAACTTTATTTTATAAAAATATTGATACTTCTGTATATATCAATCTTATTGAAACTGTAAGAAAAAGAATAAAATCTTTGCATAATTATATTAAATACAGAAAACAAAAAATGGGATTAGACGAGATTCATTTGTATGATATGTATGTTCATTTTGTTGAAGCTCCTGAAATTTTAATGGATTATAATGAAGCAGTTGATAAATTATTAAAATCAGTTGCACCGCTTGGAAAAGAATATGTAACAATTTTAAGCAAAGGATTAAAAGAAGAAGGCTGGGTTGATAAATATGAAAATGAAAATAAAAGAAGCGGGGCATATTCAACAGGTTCTTATGATTCATTACCATATATTTTACTTAATTATAACGGCACAATAAATGATGCAAGAACTTTATCGCATGAAGCAGGGCATTCCATGCATTCTTATTATTCTCATAAAAATCAACCTCCTATTTATGGCAGCTATCCGATTTTTTTGGCTGAAGTTGCTTCTACTTTCAATGAAGAACTTTTTAATAATTATATGATAGATAATGCTGAGAATAATAAACAAATTGCTTTTTTATTAAATTCTAGATTGGAAGAAATAAGAGCGACATTATTTAGACAGGTGATGTTTGCAGAGTTTGAATTAATGATTCATCAGTTTGTAGAAAATAATGTTCCGCTTACATTTCAAATGTTAAAAAAAGAATATAGAAAATTAAATGAATTTTATTTTGGAGATGAAGTAGTAATAGACGAGGAAATTGAGATAGAGTGGGCAAGGATTCCTCATTTTTATTATAATTATTATGTTTATCAGTATGCAACAGGAATTTCTGCTGCTATTGCTCTTTATAAACGAGTAATAAATGGCGGTGAAAAAGAATTAAAAGACTATATTGATTTTTTAAAAGCAGGTGGTTCAAAATTTCCTATTGATACTTTAAAAAAAGCCGGTATTGATATGACAACTTCAAATCCTATTGAACAAGCTATTGATTATTTTGATGAATTATTGGATAAATTAAAAGTGATTAATGGATAATAATATAACAAAATAATATATCTATCAGTTTTTAGAAAACTTGACAGATGTATTATAAGGATTTGTAAATGGCTGAAAATAAAATTATTCCAACTTTTTTACTTGGACATCCGGTATCTCATTCCCAGTCATCAATTTTTCAGAATGCTGCTTTTAAATTTCATGAAATAAATTCTGTGTATTATGCAATAGATATAAATCCAATTGATTTTGATGTTACAGTAGCCGGTTTAAAAAAAATGGATGTTTTAGGTATTAATATAACACTTCCGTATAAGAAAGATATAATTAAGTTTGTAGATCAATTAAGTCCTGAAGCTGAAATTATTGATTCGGTAAATACAATAGAAATTAAAAATGATAAATGGATTGGGCACAATACTGATTGGTATGGTGTTTATAAAACATTAGAAGAGAATAATTTGAAAATGGATCAAAATGTTTTAATAATTGGTGCCGGAGGTGCAACTAATGGAGTCATTTTTGGTCTAAAAAAATACGGAATAAAAAAAATTACAATAACAAATAGAACATTTTCCAAGGTGGAAAAATTAAAAGAACAATTTTCAGTAAAACTTTTAGATTTTAATAATTATAGAAAGAATATTAATGATTATTCAATGATTATAAATGGAACAACATTAAATTTTAAAGAATTGATTAGTGTTTTTAATGATGATTTGATATATTTTGATTTAAAATATTATTCAAAAACAGATGATATTAAAAAATTTATTGATGGAAGCAATATGCTTTTGTATCAAGGTGCTAAATCATTTTCAATATGGACTAATAAAGACGCTCCAATTGAGATTATGAAGAAAGCATTATTTGAAAAAAAAGATTAAAAATTAGTAAATTTTATTGTTATTTAATTATTTTAGTAATATATAAGTTATAAATTATAAAAATATTACAGGCGGTTTTATAAAATGCGAAAATTTATGTATTTAATTTTTATTGTATTTATTTCATTAAATATTTATTCAGCTGAAAAAGTTGATATAAAGACTTTTTTTAATCAGGAAGAATTAAATAAAATTGATAACAGTGAGATTATTTCAAGAATGTATATACTGCATGATGCACGAGGTGAAAATTCTCATAAAGAAATATCAATACCAAGAACAAAATATCTTGATGAAGATTTTAATATTTATGAAATTAAAGCAGATGAAAAAGGATTTATTCCATATAAATTAACTGAAGAATCTAAACTGAAATTTTATAATATACTTACCGGGTATTCTAAGTTGGAAGGTATGGATTATTATTCAAGAAGGGCAGGTAAAAAGGAACAGTTGATAAAAGAATGTTATAAAGTAGAATCTTTATCAGGCAATAAACATAAAGATATTGAATATAAAGAAATAAAACCAAAAATTTCTAATATGTTTTTACAAGAAGATAATAAATTTGGGAAGCTATTTTATAAAAGCGAGCTGTATAATGATGGAAATAATTTTATCTTAGTTAATACATGTTTAGTGCCGTTAACAAAACTTATTTTTTCAATAAATGATAAAGAAGAATATAAAATCTGCAGTTATTATATCTATGATAAAGAAAAACAAGGTTTTTATTATTATTCATTTCTTGTGATGCGTGTTAGAGTTAGTGCTTTATTAAAGATGAAACAGGGATACAGCCCAACAACATTTTCTAATCGCTTAAGAGCTTCTTCAGTTCATTTAGCAAAATTAATTGGTTTAAACTGGGAAGATAAACTTAATGCTTGGCCTGGAAAATATGATACATATTAGAATTATATTTTAGAATAAAAATGATTATTTATCTATTTTATTTTTTATGTGTATAAATATAAATCTTTGACTTATATAATACTATTTATTATAATATTAAATAATTCCGAAAATATAATGATAAAGTGATATAATTATATTTGAATTAGTTTTTAGGAATATTATAAAATGGCAAAAATTACTCAAGAGCAAAGATCCATATATCAACAAAGTATAAAAATTTATAAGAATAAAATAGATGAAATTAGAAAAGAAGTAAATACATTAAGGATTAAACTTACTAAAGAAAAAAATAATGAACCTAAAATAAGGTTTATTATGGCAAATTTAATACTAAATTTAATAACAAATTATTGTGCAATAAATGAGATTAGTGTTTTTTTGCTTGATGTAAGAAATTTTGCTTTTTTGGAAAAAGGAAGACAGGAATTATATGAATCAATAATGAATATCGAAAAGATTGTAACAAACTATATTGATGTTCCATTTAGTGATTATTCCGAAAAATTAGCAACAATTAAAGATGTATCAGATATAGATAAATTAAATTTTATTAAAAAATTTGGTTATTGTATTGATTTAATTAAAGAAAATTATGGAGAGAATACTAAGTGGAAGTGGTCTTTTATTGAAATTGATGCCAGATATGCAATAATTTCAAAAAATATTTTTGATTTAAAAAGATATCAAGCTTTAGATGATCCTGGTGAGGAAGGATTTAGAGATAGAAGAGAACATTTATCTATAATGCAGCGTCTTTTATTTGAAGCTTCTCATGGGTATAGAGATAAATTTGAATTTTCAACAAAGGATGTTGAAGATTTAAAAAAAGCAACTGATTTACATAAAGCATTATTAAGAATTTGTCAAATTATCGGGGATGATACAAAAATTAGTAAATGTAAAAAACAAATTGATTTTTGGGAAAATATTCTTGAAAAACATTTAACTAAAATTGAAGAAGAAAAAAAGAAAAAACAGTTAACAAAATAAATTAATTAAATATAGAATAAAATAATAAAAATTTATTTAATTAATCATAAAACAATTTATTAATAATTCGTTATTAAAAATTATTTTTTTTGCCCTATAATAAAATTCTTTTCTTAATTTTATAATTTCAAAATTAATACTATTCGAATTTGTTGATTTTTTATTATTTTGTTTTGAATTATTAATAAGATTTATATATTTTTCTTTATTAGAATATAATTCATATAAATTCCATAATAAATTTTGTGTGTCTTTATTTATATATTTGTTTATTTTATTCCAAAATTTTTCATAAAAATCCAGATCATTAAAATTTAAATAAATATAAGTAGATTCATTATTAGTAATTAAGTTTATATTATCTAAAAAATTATTATTAAATTCTTTTTTATTAATTATTTTATTTATTATAAATTCCATTTCATTATTTATCTCTATTTCTGAGTTTATTGAATAGTTTTGAATAATAATGTTTTTTTGTATTTTATTAAGATTTTCAAGCCTAATAATATTTATATCCTGAAACAAAATAAAGTTTATTTCATTTGTTTTTTGATTTTTATAAAATAAAGCTTTTTTGGAGAATTTAATTAAATTTATTTTTTCTTTAATTCTATTTTTTTTTTCAACAATTAAATGTAATTCTTTTTCTTGGCTATTATTATGTATAAGGTAATCAATTAAATTAAAAGAAAATTTTATAAATTTATTATTAACTTTTAGAATGACATTATTTTTATCTAAATTAATTATTTGACCTTTAAAAATATTTCCATTTTTTAATATTAAGCATTCTGAGAAAATATATAATGAAATATTAATTAAAATAATGAATATAATAATTTTTTTGTTTAACATATTCTATTCTATTCTATATATTATTATTTAATTCTATTTCATCATCATCATCATCTTTATTTTTTTTTACATTTTTTATATTATTATGAAATAATAAATATAATCCGGTAATTATAAACATAAATGCTATTAAAATTAATAAAAATGAAATAAAATCAATAATCATTATTCCATTAATATTTAACAAAAGTATAATAGATGAAAATCCAATAAATATCCCTGGAATAATTGTATGAGGACTTTTTTTATTTGAAATTAAATAATATATAATTAATGAAAAAGATGGAAATAATCCTAATATAGGCCAAATATAATTAAAATCTATATATTGTTTAATTAATAATAAATATAATAAAAAAAATATTGAAGTTAAGAATAATGTAAGTCCGGAAATTATAAGTTTTTTATTTTTATTTTTTTTTAATGACAGAATTATTAAATGAATTGATAAAATTGTAAAAAGCAATAATAAAAAGAAATAAAATTTCAAGAAAGGGAAAATAATTTTAAGTAAAATACCTAAACCAATTATTAAAATATACAATCCTAATAATTGTTTTTTTGAAATTAATTTATTCAAAATTTAACCTTTCACAAAAAAATAATATTATATCTTGAAAATAAAATTTACTAATTTATTATATAGTTTAATATATAATAAAAATATTATTAGTTCAAGATAATAATATTTTAGTGAAATTTTTAAAATTATATAGTAAAAATAGTTTTGTAATAAACATTATATTATATCAGTTACACTTCTTTTTGTTGCTTGTTTTTCTTCTCCCAATATCATTTTTAGACTATATATAGCAGATTTAATCATTGCATCTTCAGGTTCTCGTGTAGTAAATAATTGAAAAAATAATCCAGGAGATATTAGTATTTTTATTATAAAATTTTTTTCAAATTTCTGTGATAATTTTAATAATTCATAACTTATTGCTGCAACAAACGGCATACCAATAACAAGATGGGATATAATATGTACAATTTTTTGTAATGCCTTTCCTAAAAAACCTAATTCTTTTAATTGATTATACCAGGCTTGAGTGTTAAAAAAAATATTAAATAAGGGGAAAACCAATATTGTAATTAAAAAAACAATAAATATAAAAGAAGTACCGCATCTTGGATGTAATCTGGATGATTCTTTTACGTTCTTCAGAGACAATTCTTTTTTAGATTCATATGTGTGAATTGTCTTATGTTCTGCACCATGATATCCAAAAATTCTTTTTGTATCTTTTAAAAATGAAATTAATATTAGATAAATAAAAAACATTATCAATCTTATTAATCCTGATGCAATATTATATAATACCGGATTATTGTTTTGATCAAACGGAGATAAATAATCAGTTAAAACATAAGGAACTGCTCCAAAAATTAAAAATGCAATTGCAAAAGACAAAACAACAACAAAAAACATTGCAATCCCAGATGTTTTTTTTGTTTCATTTTCTTCAGGAAATGCTACTTCAGCTGATTTATTTAATACTTTAATACCTATGACTAGACTTTCTACTAATCCAGCTATACCTCTAATAAAAGGTAAACCAAAAAATTTTATTCTTTTACCTAATGCAATATGATTAATTTTTTCTTTATAAAAATTTCCATCCGGCTGTTGAACAGTAAATGCATAACCTTCTTTTCCTCTCATTAAAACACCTTCAATAAGAGCCTGGCCGCCATATGCAAGATTTTTTTCTTTTAAGTTATTATTTTTATTTATCATTAATAAACTCCGCTTTAAATATTAATATTTAGTGTCATTATAAAATAATACTGAAATTTTAATAGAATAATAAAAACTTTTTAAGAAAATATTACAATATTAAATTGATTTTCTTAAATAATAAAGACTGCCGGCGGTCGGACTCGAACCGACACGGGGTTACCCCCACAAGATTTTGAGTCTAGCACGTCTACCAGTTCCATCACGCCGGCTGGATATAATTATTTTAAAAGACATTAACAAAAGATAAATTATTAGTCAATATATTTAAAAGGTTATTGAATAAAAACAGCGTATTAATTTCGTCTTTGCGAGAGCTAATAGCTCGAAGCAATCTATAATTAAAAAAGAATTAAGATAAAAAATAGATTGCTTTATTTCGTTCCCAATGACGCTGTAAAGTACATTTAATTCAATATATAATTTCAGCTTGTTTAACCTTATATCCTAATTTTTTTAATATTCTTGCACCTTTTATAATTTTATATCTACTTGAGTAAATACCTATCATTGTAGAACCGGACCCGGACATAAAAGCTTTATCTGCATTAGAGTTTAATATGTCATAATAAATTTTTTTCAATAACGGATATTCACAAAAAATAACTTCTTCAAATTTATTATAAATATTGTTTATTATTTTTTTATAGTTATTAGCAATAATTGCATTTAATAAAGTATTATATTTATTTTTATTTATTGAGTTTTCTTTATTTAAATCTGCTTTATCAATTAATTGATAAGCTTTTTTTGTTGAAATATTTAAATCCGGAAAAACTAAAAGAATAAATAGTTTTAATGATAAATTATTTATTTTATCTGTTATTTGTCCATAACCGCTAACTTTTTGAATACCGCCATTAATAAAAAATGGAACATCAGCGCCTAACTCTTTTGAAATTATTTTTAATTTATTTGCATTATAATTTTTATTTGAATATTTATTTAATATTTTTAAAATTGAAGCAGCATTTGAAGAACCGCCTCCTAGGCCACCTCCAATAGGTATATTTTTTTTTAGGAAGAAATCAATTCCTGTTGTATCACTCTTTATATATTTACTAAATAAATTACCGGCTTTTACAACAAGATTATTATCATCCAAAATGTTTTTATGAAAATCAAAATATTGTAATTTCCCGATTTTATTTTTTTTATATTTGATTAAATCAAAAAAAGAAATTTCACAAAATATACTTCTAATATTATGATAGCCATT
>CAZYID010000117.1:0-11487 GCA_964646595.1 uncultured Spirochaetales bacterium
GTTTACCTTACCTGTTTTAATATTATAATTTTAATATTTTTTTTGATGAAATCTTAATGTATCTATTTTTAAATTCTTTTTTTATTAATTTTACAGCTCTGTCCCCAGTACAATGGCATGGTGCTATTTTTTGAATATAATAATTATTTTTTAATTGATCAATTATTGTTTTTAGGTATTCATTTTTCTTGTTTTTTAAATGCATTCCTCCAAGAATTAAATAAAATTGACTGGAAAAATAATTTGTAATTTGATTTAAAATGTATATTATCCCGGGGTGTGAACAACCGGTAATAACAATATATTGACTCTGTTTCTCTGTTCTTTTTTTGACAATTAAAACCTGCTCATAAATAATTTTATCCTTATATTTTCCTTTAATTGGGCCAAAAATAAAAAAATCTTTTTTTATTTCAGTTATTTTTTTTACTTCAATAAAATCAACTTTACGCTTTTTAATTTTTTCTATTGTCTCGCCAGAAAATCCTTCCGGAATAAATAATTGAATATTTTTATTTTGTTCCAGCAACCACCAAAGCCCCCCTGTATGATCCCAATGATCATGAGAAATAACAACATATTTAATTTGTTTTATATCTATCTTAAGTTTTTTAAAATTTTTTATTATTATTTTTTCATTAGAGAAAGTATCAAATAAAATATCATTATCTATTAAAAAGGATAAGCCCCAATTATTATCATTTTTATCAAGTTTCTTTGATGCTTCTGCAATTATTTTTATTTCCATAGAAGAATCCATATGCAGACTTTTATTAAGGATAAAAACACTTTAACTTACAATATTAATAAACTAAAAATTTAATGCTTTTTCTAAATCTTCTAAAAGAATTTCTATGTCTTCTATTCCTGCAGAAAGTCTTACTGTATTAGGTTTAACCCCAAACATCAACCTTCTTTCTAAAGGTAAATACAACATTGTTGTAAGCGCCGGAATACAAACCAATGTTTCCGTACATCCTAGACTAACTGCATGATATATTCTGTTTAAGTTTTCAATAAACCTTTTTGCATCATCCTCTTTATCACCTACATCAAATGTAACCAGTCCGCCAAATCCTTTTTCCATTTGAGCCTTTGCAACCTTATACCCGTTATCAGTTTCAAGGCCCGGATAGTAAATCTCTGAAATATTTTTATGCTCTTTTAAAAATTTCGCAATTTCATAAGCATTTTTTGACATTATAGCTGCTCTAACTTCAAAAGTCTTTAATCCTCTTTCAAGTAAAGAAGCGGAAAAAGCATCAAGTGTAGTTCCAATAGCCTGTCGTGTAAACCATAATTCATCATAATACTCTTTTTTTGAACATACAATTGCTCCGGCCATTAGATCATTATGACCTCCTAAAGCTTTCGTTGCACTATGTATTACCAAATTTGCTCCTAACTTAATTGGATGTTGATGATATGGTGTGGCAAAAGTATTATCAACCACAAGCATTGCATTGACTTTATCAGCTAATTTTTTTAATTCTTTTATATCTAAAACTTTCAATAAAGGATTTGAAGGAGTTTCGCAAAAAATTATTTTTGTGTTTCCTTTAACATGCTCTTTTATTTTATTTATTTCCACAGTATCTAACCAGGTAACTTCAACACCAAATTTTTCTAATATTAAAGAAACCTTATAATTTGCACCATAAGTATCATAAAAGGTGAGTAAATGATCACCTTTTTTTAAATAAGTAAGAAAAACCATTGTAATAGCTGCCATTCCTGTTGTGCTTAAAACACAATCTTCAGCAAATTCCATTTTTGTTATTTTTTTTTCTACTGTTCTAACTGTAGGATTATCATCTCTATGATATGTGTAGCCATCAATATTTCCTTCAGTTATATTTTTTAAAACTTCAAAAGAAACATATTCATAATTAACGGCTGATACTATAGGTGTAACCATTGGAATATTTCCATAAGGTGTTAAAGGATCATTTCTCATGTTTTTCTCCATTTTATAAAAAGTTTATATTACTTTTTAAGCCTTTTTTATAAAATTTTCTACAAAAATATTCTCTTAAATAACTAATTCTTTCATTTTAAGAATCTTTTCAGTTATTTCTTTATATATTTTTGCTCCTTGTTTTTCTCCTTTGTGATACACATATGCTTTACCTGTATCCCCTGATTCAACAATATCAGTATCAATTGGTATTTTTCCCAAAAGATCAATATTAAAATCATTAATACATTTATCAGCACTCCCTGATTTAAAAATATCTATTTTTTCTCCACACTTGGGGCAAATAAAACCAGCCATATTCTCAATTAATCCTAAAACTGGCACTTTTAGCATCTTGCTGAAATTAATTGTTTTCCTGGCATCAAGGAATGCAATATCCTGTGGTGTAGAAACAATTATGCATCCGGTAACTTCCTTTAATAATTGTATTATACTCAAAGGCTCATCTCCTGTCCCCGGAGGACAATCAACTATTAAAAAGTCCAGCTCAGGCCAATCAATATCTGATAAAAACTGTTTAATTATATTCATCTTCATTGGTCCTCGCCAGACAACAGGATCGTCAGGACTTTTAAGCATAGAAGCTATTGACAATATATATAAATTTTTAACAGCTTCTACTGGTTTTGGCCGCTCATTGGAAGAGACGCTTAATCCTTGTCCTTCAATTCCTGCCATTTTTGCAATCGACGGTCCATGAATATCTACATCCATTATCCCTACTTTTTTACCCTCAAGAACCAATGCATACGCCAAATTTATACTAACCGTACTTTTCCCAACACCGCCCTTACCGCTTAAAATAATAATTTTATTTTTTATCCTGCTCAAATTTTCATTTAATAACATTTCTGTTAACTCTTGATCCTTTACTTGATCAGCCATGTAAATCTCCTATAATTAAATTACGTTAAGTCAAAAGTTTCTTTATTATTAAAATTTTGTTTACAAATAAATCTTTGAATATCTCTCACAAAATTTTTATGAAACTGTTCCATTTATTAATCTTTTAATCCTATCCTTTAATAATTCTTTATTGAAATTTAATAATAATCCAAGCTTCTTATCTGTTAGTTTTAAATAAGTCAGTAATTGCTTGAAGTGTACTGCATTAAATTTATTTTCATTCATTTTTAAACCTTTGTGTCCTTTGTGCGCTCTGTGAGAAACTTTTCATATTTTCATAAAACTTTTAACACTGCCTTAAATTATTTCTCTCTTGGATAAGGCCAGGCCATAATTCCACCTTCAAGAACTTTAATATTTGTATAACCTTTTGACAGCAATAAACATGCAGCTTCATATCCCCGAAGCGATATTTTACAAAAGCAAATTATCAGCGTGTCTTTCTTTTTCGGCAATTCTTCAAGTCTGTTTCGTAAAGCTCCTAAAGGAATCAGAACTTCACCAATTCCCAATCTCATCTGTTCATATTCATCCGCTCCTCTGGCATCCAGGAGATACATATCTTCTTTCTGATCCAGGAGAGTCTTTAATTCCTCTGCTGTTATTCCATTCATTTTTCCTGTAATTTTATTCTGCATAATATGTGCTGTTGCAATAAAATGATCAATTGCAAGTGAAAATGGAGGAGCGTAGGGTAAATCCGCATTTACTAAACGGTCAATAGTCAGACCTCCCATAATAGCCATCGCGCCCATAGCAATCTGTTTGCTTACGTCTCCTGGTCCCACACATTGTAATCCGAGAATTTTACCTGTCTTCTTTTCAACTACCATCTTGCTCACAAGAAGTTTTCCTGTCATAAATCCAGGCTTGTCCGGACTCGCATTTGTAACTGTCACAATATCAGTTATCCCTGCTTTTTTTGCTGAGGTTTCAGAAAGTCCTGTAACACCGGCAGAAAAATCAAAGACTTTGCATATCCCTGTCTGAATGGTCCCCGGAAATTTCGCTTTTCCATTACTGACAGCATTTTCTCCGGCAACTCTTCCTTCAAGATTTGCAAGATCTCCATATGGTGCATGTGTTTTTTTATTTGTAATAAGATTTTTTACTTCGATACAGTCTCCAACAGCATAAATATCCGGAACTGATGTCTCCATAAATTCGTTTACTACAATTCCTCCTGTTTCTCCAATTGTAATTCCTGCATTTTTTGCAATTACTGTGTTCGGCTTTACTCCGATTGCGATGACTGCAAGTTCGCATGGAAGTTCTGTCCCATTTGTCAGTTTCACTCCGACAAGCTTTCCGTCTTTACCCAAAAACTCAGCAAGTCCGTTTCCGGTGATAACATTTGCACTTTTACTCTTTACATGATTTTCCACTATTTTTGCCAATTGCCAGTCCAGGAAAGTGAGAAGCTGCGGAAGCATCTCAATAATAGTAAGTTCAATGCCTGCGAGCTCCAAAGCCTCACAGGTTTCGATGCCGATTAATCCGCCTCCGATAATAACTGCCTTCTTTATTTTTGCTTCATCTCTTATTTTACGAAGATAATCCGCATCTTTCATAGATTGGAGTGTTGTAATTCCATCCAAATCCAATCCGGGTACAGGCGGCATTTTCGGAGTTGCTCCTGTTGCAATAATCAATTTGTCATAAGAATGTTCAGAAAGCTCGTTATTTGAAAGATTTTTACATGAAACCTTTTTACTGTTTCGGTCTATCGCAAGCACTTCTGTTCCTGTTAAAGCAGTAATTCCTTTTGCATTCAAAAAAAATTTTGGATCCCTAATAACTCCAGTAGGAGTACACAGAAGTTGATTTCTATTATCAAAAAAGCCACCAACATAATACGGATACCCGCATGAAGCCATTGATAAATCATTATCTTTTTGAATTATTGTTATGTCAGCTTCCTGATCAAGCCGACGGGCCCTGGCAGCTGCTTTTGGTCCGGCAGCAGAACCCCCGATAATTACTATTCGTTTTTTTCCCATTTAAATCTCCTTAAATATAAGAAATAAAATGATTAATTTATTCTTATATTATATTTTATTTCATCCCAAAATGTGAATTAACACTTGGTTTATCTATTGGTTTTAAATCACCATTATTATATTTTACTACTGCATCTTTGACAGTACCTGTTACGCCAATAACAATCTTAATATTGCTTGCATCTAACACTTCAAAAGCATTTGGACCAACATTTCCTGTTAATACTATTTCAACATTTTTTTCTGATACTAGTTGACCGGATTGAATACCTGCTCCTCCTGAGCTTGAAGCATTGTTGTTTTCTATAACTTCAAATTCCATAGAATCAGAATCAATAATAATAAAAAATGAACATCTTCCAAATCTTGGATCTACTTGAGAATCCATTGTTTTCCCCTGTGAAGTTACACAAATTTTCATTCTTCACCTCCATGATCGCAAACATCTTTCTCTACACCATATCCTTTCCCTGCTCCGGGACTGCATAAAGAAACTCCTCCAACTAATGTTCCTTCTTCCAATTGCTTGATTACTTCTTCAATTGATCCGCTAACACCTAATATGGTTTTAATTTTATATTCGTTAAAAAACATTTGAGCTCTATTCCCCATTCCTCCGGCAATAATACTGCTTATACCCTGTTTATGTAGAAATTCGGGTATAGCTCCCGGAGAATGTCCTGGATTATCAAGCTTCTGTTGCTGCGTAACCTTTCCATCAATAATTTCAATTACTGTAAAATATGGACAACGTCCAAAATGTCCCGAAACATTGTTGCTATCTGATGATATTGCTATCTTCATGATTATTTACTCCTTTTAGTAAAATTCAACTCAACTCCTATACTTATAAAAATAATGTATATTTTTGTTTTTTTATTTTAATAGAATCATTAATAATTCTATAATCTTTTTCAGTACCATTATTAGTTGATTTTTTCTTAAATATTTTAATGAACATTAAAACAATCCTAAACAAGCGATAATGATAATCATTTTCGTTTAGACATTAAAAAAAATCAACTTGTACATTGATCGCATACTCCATTAAACTGCATAATATGATCATTTATTTTAAATTGATATTTTTCACCTAATTTTTCTTCTATTTTCTTTAATAATCCAAGCTCTTCTTCTATAAACTCTGAGTAATCTAAAATCTTCCCGCATTTAATACAAATCAAATGATGATGATGTTTTTTATGTCCCTGATCTTCAGATAATTCATAGCGGCTTCTTCCATCTCCAAAATCAAACTTCTGAACCATTCCCAATTTAACCAGCATATCAAGTGTTCTGTAAACAGTTGTTAACCCAATATTCGGATAATTTTTGTGTGCTACCATATAAATATCTTCAGGACTTAAATGATCATCTGTAGAATTCAATATCTCTAAAATAATTTCTCTTGTGGCAGTACATTTATATCCATGATGTCTTAATTTATGTCCCCATCTTTCGCAATATTTTTGCATATGCTCTCTAAATAAAAATGGTTATCGTTAAGAACGATAATAAAATTAATTATTAAATGCAACTATTATTTTTAAATTTTATTTCTGTATTACATTTAATTTACTATGCTTGATTAAAATGTAAAATTATTAAAAAAATCAAATAGCAGCTAAATCTTAAAATCACAATGGATTCCCTAAATAAATCCCTGCCCATTCCCAGCCATTATTTATTTTTGTATCATAAGGATAATTTACTTTTTTAAAATAAAAATACCAGACTCTTACTTCAATAAATCCCCAATTGGAAGTTCTTAAATAGGCTTCATTGCTATTTGAGAACTCTTCCAACTTGTTTGAAAAGTCTATTCTGGTAACCCATTTCTTTTGAATCTCTAATTGATTATAACTCCATTTAATTTTACTTTCTTTTTGAAATAATTCTACAAGAAAATCATTTCTTGAGATATAGAATTCAAGTGCCGATTTATCTCTTTTTTGTATTGCATCTTTTATATTATTAATTAATGTTTCAAGATCCTGATATATCCATTGTTTTTTACTTGTATGATAATAAATTTCTCTTTTTATGTCATAAATACTTATTTTTTCATTTATATAAACCGTATTACCGGCATTTTTTATTATTTCTTTCATTATTTTTAATGCGTTAGTAATATCTAATTCTTTTTTATATAATTCCGAAAACTCATATAATGTATAAGGGACATCTATTATATTTTTATAATTTGTTAACAATACATTATACATTTTTTTCTTAATATTATTCGTTGAATTAGAATTAATAATTCTTTTTGCAATATAATACCCTATTGGATTATAATTATATTCTATAGAATACGAATCCTCACTTACTTTAAGCATATAAAAAACAGCAATTTCTTTATTTCCAAGTTCCCAGATAAAATCAGAAATAATAAAATATAACAAATTTTTCACATCACTTTTTTTTTCTTTCTCTGCTAATTCTCCAAAAAAATGAATAAGTTCCTTATTTTTACCATTATCTAAAAATAACGTTTTGACATCATTTGACCAGTTTATTATTTCATTATAACCGGTTAAAAGATCTTTTTTATGATTCATTTCATAAAGTTTTCTATATGTGCTCTTATCAAAATTATAATAATTATTATAATTTGATTTTTCAAAACTTATTTTGCATGATACAATTAATAAAAATAACATTAATAATAAAAGTAATAACTTTTTCATAATCATTCCCCGATAAAAAACAAATATTCCAAATTACCTTTTAATCCTTTAATAGAACTTGGAATAACATCATAAACATTTAATCCCAAGTTAATTATTTCTTCACTAATATATTTAATTATTTTATCTCTGTCATTACAATTTTCTATAATTCCATTAAAATTATCAGAAAGATTAAGTTTTAGACTTAATCTTTTATATTCAAACTGCGGTTTAATTAAAACCACCATTTCACAAATATTTAATTTTTTATAAATATGATTGATTAAATATATTGATGAACAAAAACTCACATCCATTACAGCCAGATCAATTTTTTCATTAAAACAAGAGATAGTTAGATCGCTAATCTTCTTATTCTCCATTACAATAACTTTATCATTATTTCTTAATACATAATCCAATTGATTAATGCCGCAATCAATTGCATAAACTTTTTTAACGCCTTTTTCTAAAAGTACCTGGGTAAATCCTCCTTTAGAACTGCCGCAGTCAATACAAATTTTCCCCTTCACAGATATTGAAAAATTATCCAGCGCAGTTAATAACTTATAAGCCCCGCGGGAAACATATTTTTCTTTTTTTTTAATTCTTATATATTTATCTTTATCGACTTTTATACCTATTTTAGTAACAGGTACATCTTCTACTAAAACTTTTCCGGATAAAATTAATCCTGCAGCTTCTTTTTTATCTAAATTAAATGTTTCTGCTATTATATCAATTAATTTCTCTTTTTTCATTTTGTTCTATCAATTATAAAATCAATAATTTTATAAAAAAATTCTCTATTTGCAGGTAATTTATCTATGCAGTCAACACATTTTTTTTTATAATCAAAAAGCATTTTCCTGGAATTTTCAATACCAATAATTAATGGAATTGATGACTTCTTATTTTTTTCATCACTTCCAATATTTTTACCTAGTAATTTTGAATCTCCAACTATGTCTAATATATCATCTGTTAATTGAAAAATATAACCAATTAGCAAACCAAGCTCTTCAAGCATTATCAAGTCATTTTTATCTGCGCCGCCATTTATTGCTCCTGAAATTAACGCTAATTCAAACAACGCGCAGGTTTTATATTTGTTTATTTTATTTATAGAATCAATTTCCAGATTTTTATTTTCTCCATCTAAATCCAGTGTTTGACCATATATTATTCCTTTATATCCGGACTTATTACAAAAGTTAGCTAAAATATCAGCTAGTTTTTCTTTTTTAGTATACCTTGATAAAATTTCAAAACTTCTGGTTAATAAAGAATCTCCAACTAAAAGAGCATATGCTTCATCTTTAATTTTATGAAGAGTTTTTAGCCCTCTTCTTAAATCATCATCATCCATACATGGTAAATCATCATGCACTAATGAATATGTATGAATTAGCTCTAAAGCTCCTGCTAAAATATAAGAATCTTTATCAAGGGGTGAAAAAATAAGATTTGATTCTAATAAAATTAAAGGCCTGATTCTTTTTGAAGGAGAAAAAGTTATATAGTTCATCCCCCATTCTATTGAATGTTTTTGTGCATTTTCAATAAAAATTAATTCTTTAAGAACCTTTTCGATATTTAATCTTTTAATTTCTTCTAATAAATAGTTCATAACTTTTATGTATTATATGCTAAATCTTTTTATAAAAATTGTTTTATTTGTTTCAAAATCAATATGAGCTGTAATACCCTGCATCTTAAGATTTTCTTCAGAAGGTTTAAAAGGCACGATATTCTGATTAATAAGCTTTTTTATTACATCTTCTTTAATCATACCTATTACACTGTCAAATCCGCCGCAAAGACCCAAATCTGTAATATAACCTGTTCCCTTTTTTAGAATCACCTCATCAGCTGTTTGAACATGTGTATGAGTTCCGGCCAATAGTGAAATTCTTCCATCAAAATCAAAAGCTAATGCTTTTTTTTCTGCTACAGATTCAGCATGAAAATCAACAATGATAATATCACAATCTTTTAATTCTTTTTTTAATAATTTATCTAAAACACTAAAAGGGCAATCAACCGGAATCATCTGATATCTGCCTAATAAGTTCACAACAGCAACATTTGATCCTTTAATTTCACTTTTCCACCATCCTTTACCTGATGCCTTTGGATAATTAGCCGGCCTTAACAAACAATTATAATTTTCCAATAAATTATCAATATCTATATTTGACCAAATATGATTTCCTGAAGTAATAACATTAACACCGCTTTTTTTAAAATCTTTAATATTTAATTCAGTTATTCCAAAACCGTCATTTGAATTTTCTCCATTTACTATAACTAAATCTATATTTTCTTTTTTTATAAATTGAGGTAGTTTAAAAAAAATTTCCTTAATTCCCGGAGAACCTATAATATCTCCAATCATAAGTACATTTAATTGTTTGTTTGACAAGAAATAATCCTAATTTTTATTAAAACACCATATATCGGTAAGTTTATATTTAATATATAACAAATAGGTGAGGTTGAATAGTGGAAAAAGAGGAATCAAGAAAATAATCTATTCTCCTCTTCATTCCACTAATCAAAGTTATTTATCTTGCATATTCAACAAATCTTGATTCTCTTATTACAGTAACCTTTATTTTACCAGGATAATTTAATTCAGTCTCTATTCTCTTGGCAACATCTTTTGCCAAATTCTCTGCATCATTATCATTAGTAGTAGAATTATTCAATAAAACTCTTATCTCTCTACCTGCTTGAATAGCAAATGCTCTTTCTACTCCTTCATAACTTTCTGCAATATTTTCCAGTTTTTCTAATCTCTTAATATAATTTTCAATACTTTCTCTTCTAGCTCCTGGTCTACTTGCGCTTACTGCATCAGCAATTTGTACAATTATTGATTCTATGCAATTTGGAGCAACATCTCCATGATGACTTTGTATTGCATTTAATACAACTGGGGATTCTCCCATTTTTTTTGCAAGTTCATAACCCGCCTCAGTATGACTGCTCTCTCCATCCATAGCGGAACCTTTACCTATATCGTGAAGTAATCCAGCTCTTTTTGCAAGAGTTACATTTCCTCCAAGTTCAGCTGCCAGAGCTCCGGAAAGCTTTGCAACTTCAATTGCATGTAATAAAACATTCTGACCGTAACTTGTTCTATAATGTAGTCTTCCAATATTTATAATACCCTCTGCCGGTATACCTACGATATTAAGGTTTAATACTGCTTTTTCACCTTCATCGTAAATTGTTTCATTAAATTCATTTACAACTTTTGTAATAACTTCCTCAATTCTTCCAGGATGAATTCTTCCATCCGTAATTAATCTTGTTAAAGCAGCTTTTGCGATTTCTCTTCTTACGGGATCAAAACAAGAAATAACAACAGCTTCAGGTGTATCATCAATAATAATATCAACACCAATGAGAGTTTCAAGTGTTCTTATATTTCTACCTTCTCGGCCAATAATTCTTCCTTTCATTTCATCATTAGGAAGTGAAACACTTGATGTAGTAACTTCAGAAGTAACTTCTGAAGCCATCCTTTGAATAGTAGTTACTAGGATATCGCGTGATTTTTTAGTAGCAGTTCTTTTTGCTTCTTCTTCTATTTTATTAACAAATATTTGAGATTCTTGCTTCGCTTGATCTTCTAATTCTTTTTTTAATATTTCTTTTGCTTGCTCACTGGATAAGCCTGAAACTTTTTCAAGCTCTTCCTTCCATTTTTTATGTAATTTATTTATATCATTTTCTTTCTCATTTAAACTTTTTTCTCTATCGCGTATAACCCTTTCTTTTTTTTCAAACTCGTCCAAACGTCTTTCATATTGTTCTTCTTTTTGAATTATGCGTTTTTCAAGTTTTTGTAACTCTATTCTTCTTTCATTTGTTTGTTTTTCAAAATTTTCTCTTTCTTGAATCAAAAAAGTTTTTGCTTCAA
>CAZYID010000118.1:0-11456 GCA_964646595.1 uncultured Spirochaetales bacterium
ACTCTTTTTTTCTCTGCGCCCTCTGCGGTTAATACTTTTCTCTCTAATTTGGTAAAAGAATTTTTATTTAAATGTAATACAGCTTGATTTTTTTTATAAAATTAAATAATATTTAATCAGGATTTAATTTTTTATATTTTAAGTTGGAATTATATATGAAGAAAAAATATTTAATTTTATATATTCTTATTTTATTCATTTCTAATCCATTTTTATTAATTAATCAAGAAACCGAAAAAAAAGACATTCATTATTTTTTAGATAAAGCTTGGGGACATCATTCATCAATCAAACAAGCAGAATTCGATATTAAAAAATATAAAAATTTAAAACGTGAAGCAATCTCTGTTTTTACGCCAAAGATTAATGGGATGACATATCTGGCGCCAATGTATACTATAAAAAAGGGAGATGATCCATGGGAAACAGAATCTGATTTTGGCACATGGGGACCTTATTTTAATCTTGATCTTCAATTTCAGCAGCCTGTTTTTGCTTTTACAAGAGTTATTTCCGGTATTAAAGCAGCAAGAGAAGGAGAACAAGTTGCCAGAGCAGATGTAGAAATTGTAAAATGGAATATAGCAAAAGAAGTTAGGCTATATTATTATGGAATAGTTTTTGCAAAAACTATGATTAAAACTATAGATTTGGCAGATGAAATGCTTGTGAATGCTATAAAGAAAGCAGAAGAATCAATAGCTTCCGGCGGGACAGAAGTCTCTGAAGTAGATATCAGCAAATTAAATTATTATTATACACAGATACCTATAAATAGATCTTTTGCTAATAAATCATTGGAACTGGCACAAAGAGCCCTGAAGTTATCAACCGGAGAAAAATTAGAGGATGAGGATATTCCGGATAGACTGGAAGTGGAAAAAATGGAATTAAAAGATTTTGCTTTTTATATGGATTTGATGTTAAAACACAGACCTTTGTTGCAAAAATTAAACCATGGTATAAGCGCAACAAGACATTTAATGAATTTAGAATATAAGTCAATGATCCCGGTGTTATTTTTAGGAGGATTTTTAAAATTTACTGCAGCTCCGACAGTTGAAATGCACAGCAATAAATTTATGATGAATACATATAATACTTTTAGCGGTGAAAATCGAGGTGTGGACGGAGGATTTGCAATTGGATTATTTTGGCAATTTGATCCGGTAAAATCTATTGCCAAAGGATTACAGCAAAAAGCAGATTTAGATAAATTACTTGAGCTTCATAATTATGCAATGGATGGATTTCCTGTGGAGCTTTATAAAGTTTTAAAAGACCTGGAAGATTTGATGATAAAAATAGATAACAGTAAGATTGCAGTTACAAATGCTCAAAACTGGATGTTTTTTGCAGCAAATGCTTATATGATTGGAGGAGGTAAAGCACAGGATATTATGGAAGGGCTTGCTGCTTATGTAAAAGCAAAAACTGATTATTATCAAGCTATATATGATTATAATAAATTACTTGGTGATTTATGTGAAATAGTAGGTGTAGATGTTACTCAGCTTTGAATGTTTTTTAGCTCTGTCTCCATTTAAACAGTTGATTTTATTCAATAAAGTTATTATTATATGAAGATAAAAAGCAATCAACGATTTTTGGATCAAATTTTTTACCAATTTCTTTTTTTATTTCCTTAACAGCAGCGTCTATGCTTAAAGGAGGTCTATAAGAACGTTCTGAGGTTAAACCATCAAATACTTCTGCGACAAAAATTATTCTCGAAAGAAGAGGTATTTCTTCCCCTTTTAGATTATAAGGATATCCTTTCCCGTCCCATTGTTCATGATGATGTAATATAATATTTCCGGCATCTTCGAAGTATTCAATAGAAGAGATAATATCTTTTCCGTTAATAGGATGCTTTTTTATTTCGTCAAATTCTTTTTTTGTTAATTTATTTTTTTTAGTTATTATATTATCCGGTAATTTGATATTTCCTATGTCATGTAAAACACTTGAATATTTTAATAATTCAATGTTTTCACGGGAAAGCCCGTATTCCAGGCCAATTTTAATTGCAAGATTTACAACTCTATAAGAATGTCCTTGATAATATTCATCTTTTGCTTCAATAGCTTTTATAAATGATTCGATTGTGCCTATGTATAATTTTTTTAATTTATTATAAGAAGAAGCATTGATATAAGCAGTAGCTGTCTGGTTTGCCATGCTTTTTAGTAAATTTATTTCTTCCGGATTGTAGATGTCTTGATTTTTTTTCTCTCCTAAAATTAAAAATCCAATTAATTTTTTATCAAAAAAAAGAGGAATAATTAGTTCTGCATTTAATTCCTCCATTTGATTTATTACCGGGGAAAAAAGATTGTTGTTGTCTTCTTTTATTAATTTTGATTTTATTTCAATATTTTTATTGTTTTGCAGCCAGCAAATAATTGGGCTATCTTTTGAAATAAACATTTCCCGGAAAAGTATTTCATTTTCTTTATTACCTGATAATGATTTAACTATGTATGCTTTTTCTTTTTCGTCAAATATAAATAAAGCAGAATGTTTTGCATTTATTATTAAACGAATATTTTCAGCTATTGTATCCATGAGTCTTGATAAATCTAAGATAGTAATTAGACTTTGAGAAAAATCTTTTATTGACTGAAGGTATTCACCGCGTTTTCTAAATAAAAGTTTGTCTATAATGCTTTTAACTTTATTGTGAACAGGTAAAAATGTTAAAGCAATAATAGTTCCGGCAAAAATACGGGATATAATAGTGTTATAATTAAAGAAATAATTTAAAATGTTTTCAAAAATAAATATTATAGAAATATATGCAACAGTGGTAAATGTGATCATTATCGTGTGTATTGTACCATGTTTCATTATTATGTTTATGTTCATAAAATGATAACGAACTATTGCATAAGAAACAATTAATGTGTATATAAATGCAAAATATATTCCATAAGGGAAAAGAGGTAGATTAAATACAGGGAAAAAAGCAGTGGAGCCTCCAAAAAAACCAATAGATAATGCAATAAAAAAGTATTTTAATTGATGTTTTTTATATCCTGATAAATGTTTCCATGCTCTAAAAATTTCAAAAAGAGAATAGATTACAAAAATAAAAAAAACGACTGTGAAAAATAAATATAATGGTCCTGGCTTAGTATAATAATTAAATGGTTTTAATTTTTTTACAGAGGCTAAATATCCTGAAAAATTTGCAACTAGCAGTATTATTATTATAGAATAACCTGTTAAAATAAGTTTTTTTCTTTTTTGATAAATACCTATTAAAACAAGACAAAAATGCAAAAACACTATTGGAATAAAAATAGCCCCTAAATAATGTACGTATTTAAGCCAAAAAAGAGCGATTTTTTCATTAGGAGAATATGCCATCATTCCAAGCCCAAGACTCCACAATGCAACACATAAACAAAAAAAACCCCAAATTACATTTGTTAAATTTTTTTTCCCTTTTATATAAACAAATACTCCTAAAATAGCGCTTAATAAAGAGTTGCTTAAACATGCATAATAAAAAGACATAAGAGTATCCATATTGAAATTATTTAAAAAAAATATTTACTAAATTATCTACCATATTTAATATGCCCTTGAGCAAACGTGCCTTTTGCTAATGCTGATCCAATAGCAAGTTCTCCAGCAAGAACAGCAACAGCTATAATTTCAGCAAGTTTATTTGCTTTTCCATTGCCTTTACATTTAAGAATTTCAAGGCATTCTTTTTGAGTGTCTAAATTTGTCCCTCCTCCTACTGTTCCTACAATAAGATTTGGTATAAAAACGCTTATATAAAGTTCATTTTCATTAGTAACTTCACTGTAAGTTAGTCCAGTATGAGAATTTGCAATATGAGCAACATCCTGTCCACAAGCAATAAAAATTGCTGCTAAAGCATTAGCAAAATGACCGTTTAAACCTGTTATCCCTGCCATAATTCCTGCAGTTAAGTTCATTTTATAAAAATTATAAAATTCTATAGGTTCAACATTTAATACTCTTCTACATATTTTAGCAGGGATGGATACTTCCGCTAGTACGGATTTACCATAACCGTTAATGTAATTAAATGCTGAAGTTTTTTTGTCAGAGGAAAAATTGGATTTTAAGTAAAATTTATGCCCGGTTTGCTGAGCTATATAATTACATGCTGCATCAGCAGATATTGCTACCATATTTTGACCGGCAGCATCTCCTGTAGAATAATTAAATATTAATATAACTTTATTTCCGGTAATACGTGGTTCTATTGAGAGTAGTTTGCCGTGTTGTGTTGTTTTTTCTGCTTCTTTTTTAATTTTATAAAAGTTTTCATCTATCCATTTTGTAAATTCAACACATTCATTTAAATTATTAAATAAAAATACTGGAGAAATGTGTACATTGTTTTTTAAGATTTTTACATTGGCTCCACCTGCTAAATTTATAACTTGCATACCCCATTGATATGTTAAAACAAGTGAACCTTCTGTGGTAGCAAAAGGAATATAAAAGTCTCCTTTTGCAAATTCTCCATTTATCTTACATGGTCCTGTAATCCCTATCGGTATTTGAGCTGTACCAATCATGTTTTCTATATTTCCTTTAATCTTTTGAGTATCTAAGGAATAGTTACCTATGTGCTGTAATTTTATATCTAGTTTGTTACTAAGCCAATTTCTTCTATCTGTAATAAATTCTGAAGAATAATCCATATGTTCTATTTTTCTTCTTTCAGTTTTTCTTTTTTCTTTTAAAGCAGGCGATTTGTTTTTTCGTCTATCTTCATCTTTTCTTCTATTATTTTTTCTCCGTTCATCAGCTCTGCGATCAAAAAAATTTATTATAACCTGTTGTTCCCTTCTATTATTATTTCTTCTTTCGTAATTAATTTTGTTTTTGTTTTTTGGTATTCGTCCTGATGAAGTATTGATTTTATCATTATCAGAATTTTTTTTATTTTTTAATAAAGGAATATTGTTTTTATTAGTGTCAGTAACAATTAGAAAATCGAAAATTTGAGCAGTTGATATCTCATCTTTAAATTTATTAAATCCAATTCCATAGAATAAATTATTATTTTTGTCTATTCCCCATTTAACTTTACCGGTTCCTTCGATTATATTAAAAGGTGATGGTAATTTAAATTTAAATGATAGATCTTCACTGATTGGAATAGATTTATTTGTTTGAATCATTATACCGCCATTCCCAATGTTGATTATTTTTCCTTTTAAAAAATGTTTTTCCTTTTTAAGATTAATTGCAATAGTAATTTTTAAAATAACAACGTTTAATCTGAAAGAATTTCTTCTTTCAAAATTTGCTTTGTTTTTTTTATCATCAAAGCAAATTAAATTTTTTTTGTCTATTAATAGCATATTCTTCCCCCCCCCTATAAATGTTGATTTTAAATTATAAAAAATATTTCATTAATTATAAGTATAAGAAGTATTTAGGGGTTATGTCAAGCAGAAATGTAATAAATGAATTATTTGTAAAATTTTTATAATTTTGAGTTTTTTTAAAATAAAGAAGATTTTATGTTTTTTTAGGGTTTTTGAATAAATATTGAATAAATAATTAAATAAAATTTTATTTTTTAATTTTTTTATTTATGGTAAATTATCGAGGCAATTTAATGATTAAGAAGCACTATGAGAAAAAAATTTTTATCTTATATATATAGTTTTATAACAAAGCATCCAATTCTAATAATAATTATTTCTTTGTTTTTAGGTGCACTATTTTTTTTAGCTTTTAGATTTATTCCCTTAGAAGCTGATTTTATAAATTTACTGCCCCAGGATTCAAAACCTGTAAAAAATTTAAAATTTTTAACTGAAAAACTTAAAGGAGTCGGACAGTTTTCTATTGTAATAGAATCTAAAAAACAAGACACTGAAGCAATGAAAAAATTTTCTGATCAATTAAATCAGGAGCTTTTAAGTTTTTCAGAAATTCAATTTATTCAATATAAAATCCCACTTGATTTTATATTGAATAATATTTTTTTGTTCATTGAAACAGATGATTTGGAAGAAATATATAAAAGAGTTCATGAAAAAGTTCAATATGAATTATGGAAAGATGTTCCTTTTTTTATCAGCTTTGAAGATGAAGAAGATAAGATTGAATTTAATATTGACGATATAATTAAGAAATATAAAACGCAGAGAGGTCCGGTTACAGCATCAGAAACAGAATATATGATTTCTGAAGACAAAAAAATCCTTGTCATGTTCATTAAACCGGATTTTATGCCAACTGAAGTAAATAAGACCGGCGCTTTAATTAAAAAAATAAATAAGATAATTAACAAAATAAATACAAATGATTTTGGAAAAGATCTAAATATTTCATTTGCAGGAACATATACTCTAAGTTATGATCAGAAGGATGCAATTTATAAAGATATCAGAATTACTTCGCTAATTGCATTTTGTTTTATATTTCTTGCAATTTTATTTTTTATACAGAGATTTGATTTTTCCCTTTTTATATTATATTCACTGGGCATCGGAGTATTATCTGCATTTGGTGTTGCGTATATTGCTTTTCAGCATATAAATCTTATAACCGGATTTTTAATTGCAATACTTACAGGTCTTGGAGTTAATTACGGGATTCATTTTCTTTTCAGATATCGAGAAGAATCAAAATTAATTGATAAAAAGAAAGCATTAAAAGATGCTTTTATTTTAACCGGACAGGCATCTTTAACAGGAGCATTGACAACTGCAGTATCTTTTTTTACTTTATCTTTTAGTAAATTTTTAGGTTTTTCAGAATTTGGGATATTAGCTTCTTCCGGAATAATGATAACTTTAATATCCATATATATAGTTGTTACTTCATTAATAATTTTATTTAATAAATTATATAAAAAAGAAAAAACCACACCTGTAGAAAAGAAAGTAAATGTTTTAAATAATTCTAACAATATTTTAAAATTTATTATTATTGGTGTTTCAATAATTCTATTAACATTAACAATTATATTTATTTTTAACTTAAGAAAAATTGAGTTTGAATATGACAGCAAAAAATTAGAAGTAAAAGGGCAAAAATCAATAATAACTACAGAATTGATACAGGAGAAATTTAATATTTCAACTGATCCGGCTATTTTTTATTCTTATTCTAGAGAAGAAGAGAAAGACTTTTATAAAAAAATAACAGAGATGATGAAAAAAGAAGAGAGTTATATTGGAAATGTTTTATCTTTATCCGGAGTATTAGTAAATGAAGAAATTCAGAAAGAAAGATTAATATGGGTAAAAAAAATAAAAGAAGAATTAGATTCATTACCGCAAAAAGCAATAAAAGATAAGGAACAAAAGAAATATATTGAACAAATTAGAAAAATTGCCGGATCTGCTAAAATTATTAGTGAAGATGATCTTCCTGAAAATTTTAGCAGAAGGTTTTTTGTTAATGAAAATAATAAAAAGTTATATATAACTCAGGTTTTTCCAAAAAAAGTTCTTTTTGATGCAAGGGAAATGAAAAAATATGTTGCAAGGATAAGAGAAATAAAAGGAGAAAAAAATACATATTATCCAACAGGAATGCATGTTTTATATGTATTTTTGATTGATACTGTTTTAAAAGAAAGCAAGATTTTTATAAGTTTAGTTTTTTTTATTATCTGGATTTTGCTTTTAATAGATTTTAAAAAAATAAAAGATTCTTTAATAGCAATGATTCCTATTGTTTTAGGAACAATATGGCTTATTGAAATAATGAGTATTTTTGGTATTAAATTTAATTTTATGAATATAATTGTACTTCCAACAGTTCTCGGCACAGGAGTAGATAATGGAGTGCATATACTTCATAGATACAGAGAAACTAAGGATATTTATAAAACAATCAGAAAAACAGGTATTGCAAATTTTGGCATGTCAATAACAGTTGCTCTTGGCTGGTCTGCGTTATTTTTTGCTCATTATGAGGGATTAAAAACAATGGCATTTATTGGTGTTGTCGGAATAATATTGACTTTTATTGCTTCTGTAACAATAATGCCTGCAGTAATAATTTTGTTTGAGAAAAGAAAATAAATCTTGACATATATATCTTGCTGATATAAATTGGCAATTCATTTAAATTAATTATTATTTAATAAATTAATTCAACAAAAAATAATAAAAAATATATGGAGGTTTAATATGGGCGTAACAGTTTTACATGACAAAGATGCTGATATGAAAAATCTTGAGGGATTAACTGTAGCTGTAATTGGTTATGGTTCACAAGGTACAGCACAAGCTCAATGCATGAAGGATTCGGGAGTTAATGTAATTATCGGGTCTATTAAAGATGAATCTTATGATAGAGCAGTTAAGGATGGATTTGAAGTAATGCCAATAAATGAGGCAGCAGAAAAAGCTGATGTTATCCATATACTTTTACCTGATGAGTTTCATGGACCGGTTTATGAAAATGATTTAAAACAGCATATGAAAGCAGGTAAAATTTTATCCTGTTCACATGGATTTAATATTGTTTATGAACAAATAGTTCCACCATCTGATGTAGATGTAATAATGGTAGCTCCAAAAGCACCGGCAACAGAGGAAAGAAAAGCTTATTTAGCCGGATTTGGAGTACCGGGACTTATTGCTATTAGGCAAAATCCAAGTGGAAAAGCAAGAGATGTAGCTTTAGCTATGGCAAAAGCTATGGGATTTACTAAAGCCGGATGTTTAGAATGTACATTTGAGCAAGAGACATATGAAGATCTTTTTGGAGAACAATCAGTTTTATGCGGTGGTTGCGTAGAATTAGTAAAAAAAGGATTTGAAGTATTAACAGAAGCAGGGTATCCGCCGGAAATGGCTTATTTTGAATGTTTACATGAATTAAAATTGATTGTTGATTTAATTTTTGAAGGCGGAATACAAAAAATGAATGCGGTTATCTCAAACACTGCGGAATGGGGAGAATATGAGACCGGACCAAAGATTATAGATGATGGCGTAAAGGAAAGAATGAGAGAAGCCTTGAAAGCTATAGAAGACGGTTCATTTGCTAAAAAATGGATCGAAGAAAGTAAAAATGGATGTCCAAATCTTTTAAAGAAAAGAAAAGAACTTGGGGATCATCCAATTGAAGTAGTTGGAAGAAATATTAGAGAGTTGTTTGAAAGATAGATATTATTTTAAACATATAAAGACCTGACATGTTTTAAAACCTATCAGGTCTTTTCTTTTTATATCATAGCTAATTTTATTTATTATTATCTTTGTTTTGTTTTCTTTTTTCTTTTTTAATTTCCAGATGTTCTGCAATTGGATTAAATAACTTATCAAGATTTTTTTTATCAGTTAGATTAAAGAATTCTAATACTTGATAATTAATATTTGAAAAGTTAAATTCATTCCTTTTATAGTAATATAATATGTTAGCTAAATATACAACATAAACAAGTTTTTGATATTTTATATTAGATTCTAGAGGTATGTGATGATATCTTATTGTTTCTATTAATTCTTCTGAGAAATTCCATTTTTCTGTTAATTTTGCTCCAATAATCGAATGGTTATATCCATCAGTTAAATTTTCAATAACAGTACTTGATATGCCTTTTTCATTACAAAGTTTTGTTATTTTATCAAAAATATTTGGTTTTAATGAATTAATGATTATTTTTCCAAAATCATGCAGGATTGCAGCAATATAAATTTGTTCAAATATATCATTATAATTTAATTTTCTGGCTATTTCATATGCATAAAAAGCAACTTCTGCAGAATGCAGCATGGTTTTTCTGATTGGATCAAGTTTATATTTATCCATTAATATTTTTTGTGCAGAATACATAATTACCAGATATTTAACTCCTTCAAAACCGATCTGTCTAACTGCGTCTTCAATGGTTTGTATTTTTTTTGGCAGCATATACATACTTGAATTAGCCACTTTTAATAGATCAGCTATTAGTGAAGGATCTTGATTTATAATTTCAGATAGATCTGAAAATTTTGCATTTGGGTTTGATAGTTTTTTCTGAAGTTCAATAATATGCTCTGGAAATTGAGGTATTTGTTTTATTTCTCTTTTAATAATATCTGCTATAAATTCTTCTTGTTCTTTGTCTAACAATGAAAGAGGAATAATGACTTTAGCTTCTGTAGAATTAGAAACACTATTTATTGAAATAACTTTTTCATCAAGTCCCAATTTTCTCAACATTAAGATGGTTAATATTAATCCAAAACCAGCACCTTCTTCCGTATCCAGTCCTTCGCCAAGAGCTTCTTCCATGCTTTTAAATTTTGCAGCTTTTTTAAATCTTTCTTCTATTCTTTTTTTCTCAAAAGGAAGTATAGAATGACTGTTTTTTACAGTCATAATAAAATTATTACTTTCAATATTTAATGAAATATTAATATAGTATTTTAATCTTTCTGCTTCTGAAAAATATATATCACTTTCTTTAGTAAGATCATTTTTAAAAGATTTCATACCCTGAATATAATGTGTTGGAAATTTTATATCTAAATTTTTAAGGTAAAAGTGGATTCTTTTTAGGTTTGCCTTATTAGCATTACCAGCCATTTCTTTTAATATATAGGATAATTGCTGAAAAAGATTTATTTTTCCAATTGAAACAAGGTATTTTTCTAAAGTGTTTTCTAATAAGACTTCTTTTTCATGGTTAATAAATGAGAATTTTAATTCTTTTTTTTTAACGCTCATTAACTTTTTCCTTAAATAAAAGGTTATTTAATGGTAAATATGAAAAATTATTTATAATTATAGCATAAAAAAAAAAAAAATTAATAAATTTTTTAAAATTTAAAAAAACCTTCTAAAACAAATAGAAGGTTTTTTTAAATTTTGTTTGTTTTTAAGACACAGCTTTTTCTTCGACTTTTTCCTCAATCTTTTCTTCAATCTTTTCTTTTTTTGGTGATCCCAAAAAATCAACACTTGATGCTTCGATGTAAATTTTTTTTCTGTTTTGTCCTTCTTTAGTAGTCCATGAATCCTGTTTTAATCTTCCTTTAATTCTTACTTTTGAGCCTTTTTTTAGGTATTGGGAACAGGCATCTGCAACCTTATTCCAAGTATTTACTGTAATGTAACTTACTTCATTTACACTCTTATCTTTATTTTTAAAGATAGAGTTTACAGCAACATCAAATTTGCATACACCATTCCCGTTTTTTGTGTAAAACAGATCCGGGTCACGTGTTAAGTGTCCTTCAACAAGACTTAAGTTTAAAGTGTTTACCATTTTTTTCTCCTTAGAAAATTAATCTTTATTATATAAAGGATAAAAATTTCATAATCGTTTATTATTTTTTTTAAAAAATTGAATTATTTTTGTAATTTTAAAGACTTTATATATAGATTGATATTTGTTTTTAGTAAATAACTCAGGAAAACTACAAAAATTGGAAAATCTGGAAAAAATATTAAAAATATTTTTTGGAATTTTTGCAATCTAGTGTAAATTAAATAATAAT
>CAZYID010000119.1:0-11325 GCA_964646595.1 uncultured Spirochaetales bacterium
GGCATCAGGCACGAGTAATGATTGGGGAGGCAGCTGAACGGATGCAGGCTTACCATGCTTTACAGGTTGAGCAGCATTACCAGGTGTTGCGTGATGTCGGTCAAAAGCTGATTACTACCTCAGAAATAGATCGGCTGATGGATATCCTGGCTGAGAGCCTTCCCCGTTTGAACTTTCCTGGCTGCTATTTTACTCTTTACGAAACACCCCAACCTTATCAATATAATCAGCCAAACATAGAATGGTCACGTCTGATTTTGGCTTATAATGAGCATGGAAGGATCGAACTGGAACCTGATGGACTGCGTTTTCCCACTAATCAATTACTTCCCGCAGATATGTGGCCGCATCGCCAGTTTTGTTTTGTAGTTGAGCCGTTGTACTTTCAAAACGACCAACTTGGCTTGGCTTTCTTCGAAATGGGGCCGAGTGAGGGCATATCCTACGAAGCACTGCGTGGACAAATTAGCAGTGCTCTGCAAGGAGCCTTGCTCGTACAGCGAGTGCAAAGACATTCGGCCGACTTGACACGGCAGCAATACATCCTTAATAGCTTTATGGATAACATCCCTGATTATATCTACTTCAAAGACCTTGACAGCCGTTTCACCAGGGTAAACCTGGCTCACGCTCTTCACTTAGGGCTGAGCGATCCGTCCGCAGTGATTAGCAAGAGTGACTTCGATTTCTTAACTGAGGAGCAGGCACGCCCTAGGTTTGAGCAGGAGCAGGAAATCATCCGCACCGGCCAACCACTTTTGAATTTGGAAGAACCCGACGGTATCGAAAACTGGGTACTGACCACCAAGATGCCGCTTCGCGATGAAAATGGAACCATAATCGGCACCTTTGGTATCTCACGTAACATTACGGAATTGAAGCAAGTACAGGCAGAACTTGAACAATTCGCCTTTATTGCTTCCCATGACCTGAAGGAGCCGCTCAGAAAAATAAAGTTTTTCGGAGAAATGCTGCAAAAAAAATATTCCAATAGCCTTGATGAAAAAGCTCTGGAATATATTCAGTTCATGAATAACTCTGCTATTCGTATGAGCAACTTTATCAATGATCTCCTGCAATATTCAAGGGTCACTACAAAGGCAAAACCATTTGAATCCACAGATCTTAACGTAGTATTAAAAGAAGTTTTTAACGATCTGGAAATAAGAATAAATGAAACAAAGACTGAGATCAAAAAGGATAACCTTCCAATTATCGATGCCAATTATCTGCAAATGAGGCAATTATTTCAAAATATTGTTGGAAATGCTATTAAATATCACAAACCGGATGTCCCGCCGGTTATAAATATTAATAGCAAAATCATAAATAAGGAAAACGGCAGGAAGTATTGCGAAATAAACATTTCAGATAACGGGATAGGATTTAATAATAAATATGCAGAAGAAGTTTTTGGATTGTTTAGAAGACTTCACGGGCGCAGTGAATATGAAGGTACCGGTATCGGGCTGGCAATATGTAAAAAGATTGTTAAACAGCATAATGGTATCATACGTGTTTTCAGTAAAGAAATGGAAGGATCAACTTTTTATATCCAATTGCCCTTAAAACAAAATATTATTCTTTAAATAAGAAAACAGATATTATTACATTAACTTGATTTGTTAAAGCACTGCACCAGACCAGGGCTCTATCAAAAAAAGTTGTATCAATTAATTCATATACAAAATTTGTTTTTTTATCATTTGAAGTGGATTCTTGTATTTCATCTACAATAAAAGTTATTAACTTGATACCGTTTTTTTACTGCATCACTCACGCCTTTCCAAAAGTCATATCTAACATAGAATTTCATATCAATATTAGGTTGTAAAAGGCATATGAATAATTTTTTTGCTTTTATGAATAATATTGTCCTAAAGAAACATTCAATAGCTAAATTTTTTTTAATTTAGCTATTTTAATTTTATAACAATTATTAATTTGGTCAAATGAAAATAAGAAATTATTGAGTATTTTAAAAAAAACATTTTTCCACTTTAAGTGCCTTTAAAATATCAATAATTTATTCTGTTTTCTCACAAGCTTCATTTAATAGATCAAGGTTATTAGGATGATTAAATTGACAGGAAAAATTATAATTTATCTATGGAAAAAAATCAATAAAATTACTTTTTTTAATAAACAGTATTGATGGCTCTGCAATCGCCTGACGCGGTTTCACTGAACCGGATATTAAAAGTAAGATATCTATTATTTTCTGGAAACTTTACATGTCTCTATTAAATATCTGGGTATTTATATTTTTGAAATAGTAGACATTGATTTCGTACTTTTAAAAAAGAAAATAGTTCTCCGTTGTTGATCAAAGGCATATGTGGCAGGGAGAACAGTCTCAAAGAAACTGGTTGCTACACCTTGGAATAATTTACAATAATGTAACAATAAAAGGGTCTGTTGATTTCAAGGATATACTCGAGTTTAATAAATCCATAAACCCAGGGATTCCTTTCAAAAGATAATCAAAGAATTATATAATATCGTAGAAGTAGATAAAAGTTTATGTCTTTTCTCTATGTGGTAGGAACAGATCCTTGATTCCTAAACCGCCGAGAAATGCGAAAATAATGTATAATATTGTAAAAGTACCATCGACAATTCCTGTAAACCAGAATGTGAACGGAAAATCTCTGTAAAGCAGTATATAGGCATAAAGCAGAATAATATAAAAAATCCTGCCTATGATCAGGCATCCGACATTAAAGGAATATCTCCGTATATTAAAGGCAGACAGAAACTGCAGGTATGCAAAACAGAAAAAGAATGAAGAAAGAAATACACTGTAAAAAGTGTGAGTTGGGGGATTATCGATTACTCGACCTGTTCCGATTATAAATAAATATAAAATACCTGCTACCATATCCCAGATTCCGCTTGCAAAAAATATGATAGCCAGGGGCTTTAGATTATTTTTAGTCATTATCATGATAATAAAAATTATTATAGTCTTAGTCAAGTTATTTTCTTGACTAATTGAACGATATTTAATAATTTATTAGAAGGAGATTGCGGAGCAAAAGGACTGAAAGAAATGGTAATAGATTCCGAATGATTCTGGAAAGACATTTAAAGGAATAATGAATATATATTACTCTTATGCTGGAAAGGCGTGAAGAGTATAAGGTAAACTTGATGAACGACAACAAAGGGACCTAATCAAAACTGTCTGTTCTGGAGAAGGGGATATCCAAAAAGTATGTAATTCAATAATATACAATAACAAGCAAGGTCGTAACAGGAGTTTGCTTTTTAAAATATAAGGCGGTAGATTGAAATGAAATATTTATTTTTAAACGGTAGCCCCAGGGAAACTGGTACTGTTGCTTTACTTCTTAAAAGTATATCTAATGTTGTGTTACAAAAGCATGAAATTGAATGGATTGATGTATACAGCTTAAAACAAAAACCATGCAATGCATGCATGAAATGCAGACCGGACGGAGAGTGTATTATGGAGGAGGATGATGCACATAAAGTCGGACGTAAAATTAGAAATGCGGATGGTTTGATAGTAGGCACTCCGACACATTGGGGGAATATGAGCGCACAGCTTAAACTTCTGTTTGACAGAAATGTTCCAGTATTCATGGGAGAAAAACAAAATGGATTTCCAGTAGCTAATCAGAAAGGAAAGCCTGCAGTAATCGTCGCAGCCTGCACTACTCCTTGGCCGTTTAATTTTATTGCTGCAGAAAGCAGGGGGGCAATAAGGGCTGTCCATGAAGTGCTGCATTATGGAGGTTATAAAATTATCGGGAAGATTGCCAGTCCCGGCACAAAAACAAAGAAGAAAATATCACAAAAACTTTTGAATAAGGCAGGGAGAATAGGGTTACGTTTTTGACTATTAAGGTGTAGGAAGAATAATTAGAATTAATGAGCTAAAATGAAACAAAGATATTTTTTAAAGCAGAAAAGGTAATAATCCTAATAGATATTCTTACAAGATTTGATTTTTGTTTCTAGTTTTGTCAGCTTTAAACCAGATATAAACAGCAGGATCATTTTCATCAACAATAAAATGGTGATCTTCTCCTGGTTCTACAATAAAAACATCGCCTGTTTTAATATTATGATAATTTTTATTTATTTCCACACGAGCTTTTCCCTGTAAAACAATAAAGATTTCATGGGTATCATGAATATGAAAATCATCTTCACTTTTATCTTTACTTGAATGAGTTCTAAATCCGGGAGCACCAAAATTTAGGTTTCCTTCACAAATATATTTTTCATTTATTATATTACTTAAAATATGACCTTCATTAATATCCTGTAATTGTGATAATTTTAATATTTTCATAAAGTTTTTCTCCTGAATTATTTTTTATTTTATAAATATTTTTGCAAAAAATTAAGTGATTTTTTTAAATTAGGTTTATTAAAAACTTCAATAATAACAGACTTATTATATTTTTTTAAATAATTTAAAATTATTTTTAAAAGATTTCTATCCAGTTTATCTAATGATAAATGATCTTTTTCTTTCATAAACCCATAAACATGGATTTCATTGATTGACTTATTAAAAGCAGAATAAAATTTATCAAAGTCATGATTATGATTAAACAAATGTCCAAAATCTAAACAAACAGAATATCCGTATTCAAAAATTATTTCTTTAAAATAAGTTAAATCATATGCAGTATTTTCAATATTAAAAAGATAAGTATTTGAAATTCTATTTTTAATTTTTTTACACACATTTTTAAATAAATCAAAATTTGATTTATTTAATTTAACTAGTTTTTTATTATTATCAATATGCAAAATATAATTTTTTATATTAAGAAATTTAGTTTTTTCAATTATTTTAACTATAATATTTATAGAATCCTCAAGCTGTTTTTCAGAGTTATTTAACAGGTCAAGATCAATAGGCAGGTGAATAGAATATTCAATAGATGAATCTTTTTTTGTTTTGCGTAAAGCATTTAATACCTCTGGATTTAAAAAATCATCTAAATAATTTTTGCCGAAAAGCAGTAATTGGATTTTATTAAAACTGTGTTTTAAATAATTTATATTTTTTATTATATTATTTTTTTGTGTATGTAATATATATGAAGTAGTACCGATTTTAAATGGAAATATATTTTTATAATTTTTCATAGGATTATTATAAAGTATTAGACAGGATTATTATAATTATAAAGGAAAATAATTCAATAAGTTCATTTTGAGCACCCAGGATATCACCTGTAACACCGCTTATTTTATTTGTCGAATATATTTTAAATAAAAAAGAAAACGTGTAAATAAAAATAATTAAAATTAATATATTAATTAAATTATAAAGATTCATAAAAATAAACAGAAAAGTAAAAATAATTAATATAAAAAATACAGTTGATATAAAAAAAACACCAAAACTTATTTGACCAATAATATTAAATCCGGTCCCTTGTTTTCGCGGATATTTAGATATAAAAGATAAAAAAACTAAACTGTATCTTGATAAAACCGGAATAATAATTAGTAAAGGAAGTAAATCATTTTTATTCAAAAATAATTTTACTATCTCAAGTTTTATCAATACAAATAAAATAGCAATCCCAATTGCATAACTTCCAATATTAGTGTCTTTTAATATTTCCAGTCTTTCTTCTTTAGTTTTGAATGGTAAGAACGCATCAATTGTATCGCACAAACCGTCAAAGTGTAAAAATTTATTTAATAGATAAGGCAGAAATATAATGGTTAATCCTGCAATTGAAATGTTTATTTTAAAGAATAATAAAAATTTTACAGAGAAAAAAGTAATTATTCCAAAAAATAAACCTACTAAAGGGTAGAATATTAATGATCTTGAAATATTTTTTTGATCATAATTAATTTTATTTAAAAAGGGTATTGGAATGACTGTAAGAAAGGATAATGCTATTATAAAGAAAGAAGCAAGTCTTTTTATATACTGCAATCAATTCTCCCTAGAAAATTGCCTCAACAAATTGCTTTGCAATTTGTGAGATCTTAAGATTTCCATAGGAAATCTTTGAGGCAATTGTTCGTTGATGGAGTCGTCATGCGCTTCAATTAAAGAAAATAACATTTTCTTCATAATTGGGCGTCTTTTTTGTTCATGACGACTTTTTATTTGATACGTACCGGAATTCCTGAACAGGTAATATAAACATATTGAGATTTATCTGCAACTTTTTGATTAATTTTACCCTGCATATCACGAAAATCTCTGGCAATTTTATTTTCAGGAACTATTCCCATCCCTAATTCATTAGATATAATTATTAAGATTTTATCATTTTTATTTTTCATTAGTTTTTTTATTGAATATGAATATTTATTTTTTTCTTTTAATATTAGATTGTTTGTTAATGATAAAGATTCTTTTAAGCTTTTTATTTTAAATATTTCAATGATTTCATCAATGATTTCAGCGCTTTCATTAATAATATTTTTTTTTTTATTATGAAATAAATTGCCGAGCCATGTTGTTAAACATTCAACCAAAAATATTTTGTGTTCATTAAATATTTTTTTTAATTGCTTATTAATGTAAATGTCTTCTTCATATGTTTTAAATATTTTATTACGGCTTTTCTGATGAGCTGATATACGTTTTTTAAATTCATTGTTAAAAGCAACACCGGTTGCAATATATGCAATTTTTTGTTTGTCTTTAGAATTATTATAAATTTCAAGTGCAAGATTTTCTGCAAAAGTACTTTTACCTGATCGTGCTCCGCCGGTAATAAAAATAATTTTATTCATTCTTAAATATTCCTAAAATAATAATTTATAAAAAAGAAAAGTGCTAAGCAAATCACTAAAAATAATATACTTGTAATATATACAATTTTTATAGAATCTTTTATATGCTTTATATTTAACCTTTTATGTTTATCACCAGTAAATGGTTTTACTGTTATATCACCATTATAATAATTTATTCCGCCAAGTTGAATGTCAAATCCTCCTGCAAAAGCTGCTTCCGGGATACCGCTATTAGGACTTGGATTTTTATTTCCATCGCGTATAATGATTTTTAATGATCTAAAACCATTTTTTGAAATTAGAAAAAACGATATAGGTATTAATATTGCAGATATTCTTGCAGGGATATAATTAAATATATCATCTATTTTAGCGCTTGCCCATCCAAAATCTATATATATTCTATTTTTATATCCAACCATAGAATCAAGAGTATTAATTGATTTATATATAATCATCAATGGTATGCCGCCTAAAAAGCAGTAAAATAAAGGAGAAATTATTCCGTCAACAATATTTTCTGAAATAGTTTCGATTGTTGCTCTTATAATTTCTTTTTTATCGAGACCCTTGGTGTCCCTTCCAACAATCCTGCTAAGTTTTTTTCTAGCTTTAATAGTATGTTTTTTCGAGAGAAGAATATATATTTCATTTGCTTTTTTACAGAGATCTTTTATTGATAAAAATGAATAAATTAAATATATAGTTATTAGAATATGAATTACTTGAATTACTTTATATCCTAAAGTTGAGAAAAAGTATAATAATAAAGATATAGGAAGAAAAGAAATAGTAATTATAAATATTGCAAATAGGATACCGTTTATTTTTTGGTTTTTTGATAGATCTCTAAATATAATTTCAAAATAATTAATTATGTTTCCAATTATTCTTACAGGATGAAATTTATATTCCGGATCTCCAATTAATAAATCAAGGATAAATGCTAATGTTATTATTATCATTTCAATATACAATTTATATAATACCTCTATTTATTAAAGAAATCTTTAAAACAATTAATGATTATTTTGTTTTCTTTTTTTGTTCTAACAGCTATTCTAAAGTATTTGTCATTAAGACCAATATAATTTGAACAGTTTCTTATAATTATTTTATTTTTTGCCAGTCTTTTTTCCAGATCAATAATTTTTTTATTGGAAATAATTTCGCATAAAATATAATTTGCATAAGAAGGAAATATTTTAATGTCTTTTATTTTTGATAATTCTTTATATAATAAAGTTTTTTCTTTATTTAAATATTCTATTGTTTTATTTATAAATTTTTTATCATGTAAAATGTTTTGTCCAATTAATTGTGAATAACAATTGATAGACCATGGGTATTGATTGTATTTAAGTTTTTCAATTATTTTTTCATCACCGGTTATTAGACCTAAGCGTAAACCGGGTATTGAATAAAATTTTGTGAGAGTTTTTAATATAATTAGATATTTATTTTTTTCAACATTACTTGATAAAGTTAAGCTGTCATGATTGGCTGAAAAATCTAAAAATGCTTCATCAATAAAAAGAAAGCATTTATTTTTTATGCATTCTTTAAGAAGTTCTTCTAATTCTTTTTTTGTATAAATATATCCTGAAGGATTATTGGGATTTGATAAATAAATAATATCAATATTTTTAATTTTTTTAACAATTTGTTCAATATCAATTTTAAAATTATTTGTTTTATTTCCAATTAAATTTAGTATTTTACAGTTAACTTTATTTAAAGATAATTCATATTCTGAAAAATTCGGCTGAATTATTATTGCTTTTTTAAGTTGTAGAGAGCTGGCTAATAAATATATTAATTCTGAAGAACCATTCCCGGAAAGAATATTTTTTTGATTGATATTATAAAAATCTGAAAGAGAATCTAATAATTTTTTATATTCAGGATCAGGGTAAGAGGACATCAAGTTTATATTTGATTTTATTGTTTTTTTTATTAATTGATGTATACCTAAAGGATTAATATTTGAGCTAAAGTCTATAATTTTTTTTTCAGGCAAATTATATTTTTCTGAAGCTTCTCTAATATTACCGCCATGAATACTCATTGTTTTCTCTATTTATTAATAAAAGTATTTAAAAATAAGTAAAAAAAGAAAAAAAGTCAATAATTGGGTAAAAAAAAATTTATCAATCTAGATTATCAATGTTAAAATATCAGAATAAAAATCACGGAATTACTGTTATTCCTTTATTTTTATTCTTTATTATTTTAACATTAAAAAGTTTTTTTAAAAAAGTTGTGGTCATAATTTTTGTTCTTATATCTGCCGCGATAAGTTTTCCTTTTTCTAATGCTATTATATAATCACTGAAATGATCAACAATATTCAGATCATGTATTATGGCTATAACCATAATATTTTCTTTTTCAATTTTATCTTTTAAAATATTTAGACATTTTATCTGATGAGATATATCCATAGAAGAAAAAGCTTCATCAAGGAAATATAGTTTTGTACTTTGAGCCAGAGCTTTTGCAAAAAAAACACGCTGTTTTTCACCGCCGCTCAATTGAGTAATATAATTATCAGAATAATCCAAAAGATCAAGTTTTTCTAAAATATTATGCACGAAATTAATATCATCTTTACTGTAACTTTCAAATCGATTTTTATATGGAATTCTACCCATTAAAACAACATCAAGTACGCTGTAAGGAAAATTTATAATTGTTTCCTGTGGAATGAATGTAAATAATCTGCTTAATTCATTATATTTATATAAATTGAGATGCTTATCATTTATATATATATTCCCTTTAATCGGTTTATAAAATCTGCATAAGTTATGCATTAATGTTGTTTTACCGGAACCATTTGGTCCAATAATTGAAGTAAAGTTAAAATTTTTTATTGAAAAATTTATATCATTAAGAATCATTTTTTTATCATTATAAGAAAATGTTAAGTTATCTACTTTAATCAATTATATACCTCAATTATTTGTTTTATTCTGTTTAATAAATATAAAAATAAAAAATGGTCCTCCAATTAAAGTTGTAATTACTCCTACCGGGATTTCATATTGAAAAAATGAACGTGCAAAAGTGTCTGATAACAGCAGCAAAATTCCACCGGTTAATGCAGAAAAAGGTATTAATAATTTATTGTTTGATCCTATAACTAATCGTAATAAATGTGGTACAATCAGTCCGATAAATCCAATGATTCCTGCAACTGAAACAGATACTGCTGTAATTAGCGAGCCTGTTATAAGTAGAATAATTCTTAATTTTTTGGTATTAACACCTAATGTTTTTGCTTCTTTATCACCAAAGCTTAAAATATTAAGATCCCTTGAATAATACAAACAAATAAAGATCGAAATTAGAATTAATATATAACTATAAATTACAATGCTCCAATCTTTACTTCCAAGATTTCCCATTAACCAGTAAACAATTGCTGCGACATTTTCACCTGATACACTTTTTATATAACTAATACCAGCGGAAAAAATTGAAGACATAATAATACCGGATATTATTAAGTTTATAGAATTAAGATATCCTTTTGTATTAGCTATAGAAATTACTAAAAATAGAGTTGCAATAGCACCAATAAAAGAAAATAATATAATAGGTAATTGTATGTATGGAATAAAAATATTTAAAAAGATAATTAAAACAGCGCTAAAAGCAGCTCCACTAGATACACCCATTGTATAAGAATCAGCTAATGGATTCATCAATAATGATTGAAAAACAGCACCTGCAACAGCTAATCCTGCTCCAATTATAATTGCTATAAATATACGGGGCATTCTGATTTTTATAATTATAGCTTTTGCTGATTCCGAAACTTCACCATTATTAAAAAATATATTAAATATATTTTTTATAGAAATATCTGCTTTACCAATAGATAATGATATAAAAAAAGAAAAAAATAAAATTAGAGTTAAAAGGATAAATAAAAAAATAATTTTAGTTTTTTTTATTTCAAGCTTTTCTATGACATTGTTATTCATATCTTTTTATAGTATTAATAAAATTAATGTAAAATTGCAATTAAATATTTATTATATATTTTGAAATTTTTTTTGGAAAAAACGATTATTTTATTTTCATTATTTTTATTTGACATTTATATCTTTAATGCTATTATTACTTTTTAAAAATCAGGTGGGGTGTTTTTTAAAAAACACAACTTAATAAGGAATCTGGTGAAAAACCAGAACAGCCCCCGCTACTGTAATCCTTTTCTATTTTATAAATAGAAAATTCTTTTAACCTGCAGACCACTCTCTATTTTTAGAGGGGAAGGATATTAAAAGAAAAGGAGAGTCAGGAGACTTGCCTGATTAAAACCTTCGGTGGGAAGGAGAATATGCAAATCAAAATTAATAATCCATGTATATTTTCCCCTTTGAAGAAATTAATAAGAGGAGTCGTCATGACTGAAAAGACGCCCAGTTATAAAGGAAATGTTATTTTCTTTGATTGAAGCGCATGACGACTCCATCAACGAACAATTGCCGTTGGCAATTTTTTAGGGAGTAATTTATGAAAAAGAATTTTTTTCTATTACTCTCTTTGTTATTAATT
>CAZYID010000120.1:0-11218 GCA_964646595.1 uncultured Spirochaetales bacterium
TGTGTTTGAAAACAAACATTTTTATATTTTAAAGAAAATTAAGAAAAAATAATTTGTAAGTAAAATGCTTAAAACCAATGATTTTTGCTATAATAACTCATAAATTATGGAATATAGAAACAATAAAGGATATTAAGCTTATTTTAATGGCTATTAGTTAAATACAATGTTTTAATAAACATGGCATAACTGTTGCTTTATATTATTAAAATACGATGGAGTATGTGCTGTGTTAGATATTCTTATAGTAGATGATGATATAGAAGTTTTAGAATCCCTTAAAAAAGGTTTAGAACGCGTTGGTTTTAATTGTCGTATATTAAGTAGCGCTGAAAAGGCTTTAACTGAATATAAAAGAGATAGATTTGATGTTGTAATAACTGATATACAAATGCCTGAAATGGATGGTGTAGAGTTTATACAAAATCTATATCAATATGATATAGATACTAAAATAATAGTAATTACTGTTCTTCAAGATTTTGAATTAATTGGGAAGAAAATAATAGATAATGTTTATGCTTATTTTGTTAAACCAATTAATTTTTTTAAATTAGTTGATAAATTAGAAGAAATTGAATGCGGAGTTAAAAACTAATATGTATTGGTGTAATAAAAACATAAAAATAAATTTAAAATCCCCTGGTGTTCTCCCCCTTTTCATAAGGGTATTCTTTACAAATGATGCTTTTTTTCAGGAAACCTTTTTTTTAAAAAAATATTGGGGGATTTAAGTTAACTCCTTTGCCATAAGAGGCAGATTTTCATAATTTTGCCTCTTGTGGTGAATGAAGTTTTAAAAATTAATAAATAAAGGATTGTTTATGAAAAACATAGACAACGAGACAAAAGAATTAATTACTGCGTTTATTGCTGAAAGCTTAGACTTAATAGATGATGCAGAACTTAAAATACACAATTTTATTAATTGTGAAAAAGACCCGGAATGTATAAATACAGTTTTTAGAGCATTTCATTCTATTAAGGGAACTGCAGGTTATTTAAATTTTAAGAATATTGCTAATATTACTCATCAAGCAGAAGCATTGTTAGATATATTCAGAAAAGGAAAGGTTCAGCCAAAACAGGTTGAAATAGATATTATTTATTTAGCATGTGACATTTTAAGGAGACAAATTCTGAAAGTAGAGAAAGATTATACAGATGAAGGATTTGAATCAGATACAGAAATAATTGTCGATAGTATCCAGCAGTTAATAAGCAATAGCAACAAGATTAATAATAATATTGAAAAAAACAATAAAAGAAAAGAAAAAAATGCTAAAGGCGTGAAACAATCTAAAAATAAAAAATCAAAGAATAAAGATTTAAATAATTTTGAAGATTTAGTTACAAAGGAAATAGTAGAGAAGTTTATTTCAGAATCAACGGGATTATTAGAAAAAATTGAAAAAGAAATATTATATCTTGAAAAAGATCCAGATAATAATGAAATAATTTCAAGCATTTTTAGAGATATACATACTATAAAAGGAAATTCCGGTTTTATCGGAGCCGGAGAAATTGAAAAAGAGTGTATGGAATTAGAAAGTTTTTTAGATAAGATTAGAACAAAAGAAAAAAATATTAATAGTAATGTGGTTTCATTTTTACTAGAAAGAATGGATTTAATAAACAAGAGGCTTAATACTGTACAAATGGATAAGGATGGGGAAATTGATGAAGGAGAGATTAACGATAAAAAAGAAAAAGGTGAAGAGTATAAAGCTTTAGGAGAAATATTACTTGAGATGGGAGCAGTTTCAGATGATGAGTTGGAAAAAGCATTAGAAATACAACAGGGCAGGATAGGTGAGATACTAATTGATAGAGGAGCAGTACAAGAAGATGTAATAAAAAAAGCATTAGATAGACAAAGTTCAATGACTGATGCAAAAGGAATTGAAGGAGATTTTTCAGTTCGGAGAAAAGAAGTACGTATAAATACAGAAAAATTAGATAAATTATTTGAGTTGACCGGAGAGTTAGTCACAGCTGAAGCAATGGTAATCAATAATCCGGAAATAATAAAACTTAATATTGAAAGTTTTGAAAAGACATCAAATTATTTATCAAAGATTACAAAAGAGATGCAGGAAATATCTATGTCCTTGAGGATGATCCCATTAGAAGGAATATTTACAAAAACAATAAGAGTAGTAAGGGATTTATCAAGAAAAGCAAATAAAAAGGTTGAATTAAAAATAACAGGTCAGGATACAGAAATGGATAGAAAGATAATTGAAGAGCTTTCTGATCCACTAACACATTTAATAAGAAATTCAATGGATCATGGTATTGAGAACAGAGACGAAAGAAAAAAGAAAGGTAAAAAAGAAGTTGCATTAATCAGGCTTGATGCAAGGTATGAGGGTAATGAGATATGGATAACAATTTCAGATGATGGAAGAGGTTTGAATAGAGATAAGATTTTAAAAAAAGCAAAAGAAAGAGGATTAATAAAAGGAGACGGGAAAGAATTGACAGATGGAGAAGTATGGCAGTTTGTTTTTCAAGCAGGATTTAGCACAGCAGAAAAAGTAACAGATGTATCAGGCAGAGGTGTTGGTATGGATGTTGTAAGGAAAAACATAGAAAAGCTTAAAGGGAAAATTCTTATTAAGAGCATAAAAGATAAGGGATCAGAGGTTATTTTAAAAATACCATTAACTGTGGCAATTATAGACGTAATTACAGTAAAAGCTGGAAGCAATTTATATTCTATTCCAACAATAGATATTTTAGAATTTTTTCAAGCAAATGAAGAGCAAATAAGTTATTCAAAAAGCGAAAACAAAATAATTAAATTAAGAAATGATGTTATGCCTATTATAAACTTTTATGATTTTTTTAAGATTAAAACAGAAAAGAAAAACTTAACAGAAGGAATTATGGTTGTAGTTCAAAAAGATGATAAAAAAGCAGCATTTTTTATAGATGACATATTAGGAAATCAACAGGTAGTAATAAAACCTTTAGGTGAAACATTTGGAGAATCAAGAGGGCTTGCCGGTTGTTCAGTACTTGGTGGCGGTGAAGTAAGTTTAATAGTAGATACATCAGGGATAATTAGGAATTCTTTAAATTAAAATATTTAAGTAATGTCAAATTGGCACTTTAAGTGATTTTTAGATAAAAAAGATTAAAAATAGGAGTTATTTATGAAAAATATAAAAAATCAACCTAATTCAATAAAATCAGGAGAGTCATCATTAGCAGAAAATGTTGCATTACGGACACAGCAATTAAGAGCATTAATTTTAAGTTTTACATTTTTTAATAAAAGGAAAAACTTAATTGATAATGATCAATGTTCGAGTTTTTTTATTGAAAGGATAAGAAAGGAATTTACCACAGACTTTCGCAGATAAAATGAAAGTTAATACATTAATCAATGTGCAAGTTAGTGGTTAAAATAAATATTTTTATATAAATGAAAGGAGGAAAAAATGGCTGCAATTAAAGAAAAAACTAAAAAGAGAGAATATGAAGATGAACACTTTATTGATGATGATGAGGATGAATCAAGTAAGGAAAATAAATTTCTTACATTTAAAATTGCTGATGAAGTATATGGTATTGCTATTAGTGATATAACAGAAATAATTGAAGTTCAAAAGGTTACAGATGTACCGGATATGCCAAAATATGTAAAAGGAGTAATAAACCTTAGAGGTAAAGTAATTCCTATAATGGATTTGAGATTAAGATTTAATATGGAAGAAAGAAAATATGATGACAGGACCTGTATAGTCATAGTAAATATCAACGAAACTTCTATAGGATTTATTGTTGATACTGTTCTTGAAGTAGTAGATATACCTGAAGCAGAAATAGATCCGCCGCCGCAGTTTAAAACAGCATCAGGATATGAGATGTATGTAGCAGGAATAGGTAAATTTGGAGATGAAGTAAAGATACTTTTAGATGCTGATAAGATTGTTCATAGAGATGAACTCAAAAAAATAAGTGAAAAAATTGAGAATTAAAAAAAAATAAAACATGAAATATATTAAAAAAGTGAGCGTGAAAAAATATAAAACTATTTAGTTTTTTAGAGGTAGGAAACTAAATAAAATACCATAGGGGTATAATATGAGATTTAAGGACTTAAAAATAAGTACTAAATTAGGATTAGCATTTGGCATTATCCTTTTGATGTTAATTATTATTGGGGTTGTTTCATTTAATAGAAATTTTAAATATGCAAAAGCAGCAAATATGGCACAGTTTATGTTGGCAAAGGAAGTTGATAATTTTAAATGGGCTGGTGATGTGCAAAAAGTATTTACCCAAAATTTAAAAGAACTTGAAGTGCAAACTGATCATACTAAGTGCAGTTTTGGAAGTTGGTACTATAATTTTATTATATCAAAAGATTTTATGGCGCTTCCAAAAGAACTTAAAGAAATAATAATGGACATTGACAAACCTCATGAAGAATTACATAAGACTGTTATAGAAATTAAAAATAATTGGGAACAAAAACATGAAGGATTGCAAAATTCATTGCTTCTTAGACTCGATGATCATAGAAAATGGAGTGCTGAAGTTTTATCAACTTTATTGAAAAGAAAGGAGATAAAAGTTGAAACAGATCCTAGAATGTGTGCTTTTGGAAAATGGTTAGAAAGTGAGGAATGTAAACAGTACTTGAAATCTTGGCCAGAGTTTAAAGAGAGAATAGACAATGTTAAGGTTCATCATGATATTCTTCATCAATCTATTATAACTATTAATGAACAGGATAGTTTTAATAATAAAATGAATATATTTAATAATATAACTGCTATTGAGCTTGAGAAAGTTGTATCCTATTTTCAAGAAATTATAGCATTAGAAAATAGTATTGTTAATTCTAATGATAAAGCATTGGAAATTTTCAATATACAAACAATTCCTGCTCTGAATAATGTAAAAAATAGAATGGAAGTAGCAATAAATGTATTAGAAAGTGAGAAAAAAAGTGCTTATAATCAAATGTTAATAACAGTAGTAATTCTTATTTTCATTGGTGTAATAATAGTAATAGGAATGATTTTTTATGCAATTAAGGGAATTGCTAAGCCAATAACTAATATAGTAAAAGTTGCAAATAATATAGCAGATGGTGATCTTGGGAATAAAATAATTGAAATAGATTCAAAGGATGAAATTGGAATGCTTTCAAGTTCTTTTAAAAAGATATCAGACTCATTAAATGATACATTAGGCCAGGTAAATAGTGCAGTAGAACAGGTTGCATCAGGTTCAAATCAGGTTGCGCAAGCAAGCCAGTCATTATCTCAAGGCGCAACAGAACAGGCTAGTTCATTGGAAGAAATAACCAGCTCAATTACAGAAATTTCAAGCCAGGCAAAACAAAATGCTGATAATGCAGTTCAGGCCAGCGGCCTTTCAAAACAGGCAATGGATAATGCAGAAAGCGGTAATAAACAGATGCAGGAACTTGTTGTTGCAATGGGTGATATTAATAAGAGCGCTGATGAGATAAAAAGAATTGTTAAGATTATAGATGAAATAGCATTTCAAACAAATCTATTAGCACTTAATGCAAATGTTGAAGCAGCTCGTGCAGGTAAATACGGTAAAGGATTTGCGGTTGTTGCAGAAGAGGTAAGAAACTTGGCCAGTAGGAGTGGAGAAAGCGTTCAAGAAACAACACAAATGGTAGAAGAAGCAATAAAAAACATACAAACAGGTAATAATCTAGTAGAGACTACATCAAAACAATTAGAAGAAATAGTAAATGGTGCTTCAAAAGCAGCAGATCTTGTAGAAGAAATTGCAAATGCAAGTAAGGAACAGACTCAAGGATTAGATCAGATAAATCAAGGACTTGGCCAGATAGATCAAGTAACACAGTCTAATACAGCAAATGCAGAAGAGTCAGCATCAGCAGCAGAAGAACTGGCATCTCAAGCGCAGGAGCTACAATCAATAATTTCAAAATTTAAATTAGCTGACAAAAAATTAATAGAAAAAGAAGTTGTAGGGAGTGAAAGTGGTTTTTCATCCGATTTGAAAAAGAAAATATGGGAAGAAAAAGTAAAAACATATGATTATGAAAATAATAGTCATTTAAATAAATTACACGAAATAAATAAAGTAAAAACTGAGACAGTGCAACAACCAAAGATATCATATGTTGACTATGAGGATATTAAGGATATTGATATTAAGGCTCATAATCCAGTAGTAAACTCTAAGGAGGTAATTAAATTAGATGATCAGGATTTTGGTAAGTACTAAGTTAAATATAATACTACAGACTTTCAAAGGTTTAAAAAAAGAGACTAGAAAGGATGCTTGTCCCTCCCCAAAGAATTAAGAACATGTGTTTGTCTGTGGTTTATTTTAAATAATCAGGAGAAGAAAAATGAATGAAAGACTAAATCAGGCAGTAAAAAATGCAATTGAAGAAACATTTTATACTATGCTTAAAGTAAAAGTTATAGGCAACGATCCGGTTGAAAAAGTTATTAATGGTGCTAAATACGAATTAAATGTTGTTATTGGTATTGTTGGTGAAATATCAGGAGCAATAACTCTTAAGGGATCAAAAAAATTAGCAACTTCAATAGCATCAAATATGCTTGGTATTGAAATTGAAGAAAATTCGGATGATATGAAAGATGCAATAGGAGAATTTTTAAACATTGTAATGGGTGTGATTAAGAGACATTATTCAAGTGATAATCCATTTGATATTTCAGTACCTACTACAATATTAGGAGAAGATTATCTGGTTTATACAAAAGCAAGCAAGAATGATAAAGTAAGTTTGATAGATTTTAAATATAATGGAGAATCTTTTTGTATAGAAATTTATTTAAAATGAATTTTTTATAAGAGATAGAAGTCAGTAGGAAGAGTATTTAATTAATTTTTTCTTCTGTCTATTGATTTCTACCTGCTTAATATTGATTGAAAGATTTTTATATTTATGAGGAAGAAGCATGTTTATGGAAGATAATTTATTGATAAATGGATTAATAAATATTACTGACAAAGAGTTTAAGTTAATATCAAGTCTTGTATATGATAAATTTGGAATAAATCTTACTGAAAAGAAAAGATCTCTTGTTGTAGGCAGGCTTAATAAACTAATTAAAGGTTTAGGATTAAAGAGCTTTAATGATTATTATGAGCTTATTATAAATGATTCAACAAACGCTTCTTTATTGTCACTGATAGATAGAATTAGCACAAATCATACCTTTTTTTATAGAGAAAAAGACCATTTTGAATATTTATTAAATAAAGCATTACCGGAAGTGGTAGATAGAATTAAAAAGAAAGGCGGTAAAGAATTAAGAATCTGGTGTGCAGGTTGTGCAACAGGAGAAGAAGCTTATACATTATCAATGATTTTAAATGAATTTATTAGTTATCAATTATTTGAATGGGATGTTGGTATACTTGCAACAGATATTTCTGTAACATCATTAGAAAAAGCGGAAAAAGGGGTATACGCAGCAGAAAGAATTCAAAGTTTACCAGTTTCATATAAACATAAGTATTTAATAAAATTAGATGATGGTACTTATTCAGCTAAGAAAAATCTTCGAAATTATTTATTATTTAGAAGATTAAATTTTATGAATGGAAAATTTCCATTTAAAGGAAAGTTTCATATAATATTTTGTAGAAATGTAATGATATATTTTGACAAAGAAACAAAAGATAATTTAGTAAATAGATTTTATGAATATATGCATGAGGGGAGTTATTTATTTGTAGGGCATTCTGAGTCTTTAGACAGGAAAGTATGTCCATTGATTTATTTGCTGCCGGCAGTATATAAAAAGGTAGAAAACTTATGAAAGGCGTAATCCTTCACTCTTTAAATAAAAAAAGAAGGGATTAAAATGGTTAAGAAAAAGATAAAAGTATTAGTTATAGATGACTCTGCACTAGCAAGAGAGATAATCTCAAAAGGAATTTCAAGAGATCCGCAAATTGAGGTTGTTGGTACTGCAATGGATGTATATGTTGCAAGAGATAAAATAGTATTCAAAAAACCGGATGTTTTAACATTGGATATAGAAATGCCTAGAATGGATGGAGTTGAGTTTTTAAAAAAATTAATGCCTCAGTATCCATTGCCAGTTATTATTGTATCGTCTATGTCTAAACCCGGAGCAAAGGTTACATTAGAGGCATTAGAACACGGTGCAGTTGATTATGTATTAAAACCCAGCAAAAAAATAGGCGAGGGTTTAACTGAAATGATGAAAGAATTAATTGAAAAAATAAAGATAGCAAATGATGTTGATGTAACACATTGGAGAAGTTTGTTTGATGTACCTTTACATCAAAAACAAATATCAAGGAAAATATTAGTAGGCACTACAGACAAAATTATTGCACTAGGAGCATCAACAGGCGGCACAATAGCAATTACAAAGATACTTGAAAGCTTTCCATCGGATATACCCGGTACTGTAGTAGTACAGCATATGCCTCCTGGTTTTACAATGATGTTTGCTGATAAGTTAAATGAAACTTGTAAAATAGAAGTAAAAGAAGCAGAAGATGGAGACAGGATTATAACCGGTAGAGCATTAATAGCTCCCGGAGATTACCATATGCGTGTAATAAGATCCGGAGGGCAATATTTAGTGAAATGCAATAAAGGTGAGAAAGTAAATGGCCATTGTCCATCAGTGGATGTCTTATTTGATTCAATAGCTGAAAATGTTGGATCAAACGCATTAGGTGTAATGTTAACAGGTATGGGAAGGGACGGAGCAAGGGCTATGTTAAATATGAGAAAAGCTGGATCAAGGACAATTGCACAGGATGAGAAGTCAAGCATAATATTTGGAATGCCAAAAGAAGCATATGCATGCGGAGGAGCAGAGAAACTTGTTAATTTAAATAATATGACAGATGAAATTATTAGATTAATAGAGGAAATGAAATGAATTCAGTAGTAGTTGGTATAGGCGAATATTTTGTATCTAATAAACCCAAAGATGTTATTAAAACATTTGCACTAGGTTCTTGTGTTGCAGTTATAATGTATGACAGGATAAAAAATATTGCAGGATTAATTCATATTGCATTACCCAGTTCAGAAATATCCAATGAAAAAAAGGAAAAATTACCCGGATATTTTGCAGATTCAGGAATTCCTTTATTAATAAAATCCATGAGAAGTAAAGGTGCTCTGTTAGGTAATTTATGGATAAAGTTAATTGGCGGTGCAAATGTATTAAGCACTAATTATAATTTTGATATAGGAATAAGGAATGTATTAGCAGTAAAAAAAATTTTATGGAGACTTAACCTTGGTATAATATCAGAGGATGTTGGGGGTAAAATTGCAAGGACATGTATGGTTCATGTTGATACTGGAGAAATAATAATAAGTTCACAAAGTAAAAAATGGAATATTTAGTGATATGGAGGTATTAAAAATGAAATATAATAAGATACTGCTTGTAGATGATTCCGCAACATCCCGAATGATAATAAAAAGATGTTTTTCAATAGTAGGATTAGCTGACGCTAAATATTTTGAAGTTGAAGATGGCCTGGAAGCATTAACATTTTTTGAAGAAGAAAATTTAGTAGATTTGATAGTAACAGATTTGAATATGCCTAGAATGGATGGAAATAATTTAATTAAAAAATTAAAAGTAAATACTAAAATAAAAAATATACCAATAATTATTATATCAAGCATGGGTAATGAATTGGATCTAGAAGAATTAAAGAAGATGGGAATTATGGGCGTAATACAAAAACCAATATCTCCAGCAAAAATTGTTAAAATTTTAGGAGGCTAAAATGAAAGATAAAAAAAGTAAGATAAAAGAAGCTGTTATAAATGGAGTAAAAAAAACATTTGAAGAAATGGCATTTATAGATGTAAATAATATAAATGGTGATCCTGTAAAAACTAATTATTCACATATATTATTTGTGAATATTTTAGAACCAATTTTTGGTAAGATTGCATTGTATTTGCCTTATGAATGTAAGAAAAAGATATCAGAAAATATATATGGAAAGGAAATGAATGAACTGCTTGTTGAAGAGAGTGATGACTGTCAATTAGAGCTATTAAACGTACTAGTAGGAAATATATTGTCATTTTATTATGGCAAAAGAAAGAAATATAAATTGGATTTACCTAAAATACTTTTTGATGAAGAAGAAGTTAAATGGAATAAAAAAGATACAAAAAAATATTATTTTGATGCTGAAGGATGTAATTTTATATTATTGGTAGAATTAAAATAATAGCCTTATTCAGGCTATAAATATAGTTTTTTTTATTTTTTTAGGAGGATAAAAAGATGAAATCAAAAGATGATTTATTAACTAGCATTAATAAAAAACCGGCTAGAGGATTAAAACCAACAGGAGAACCATATAAAGTTATGGTTGTTGATGATTCTGCAACAATGAGAAAAATAATATCACAAATGTTATTATCAGAAATGTATAATATTTGCGGAGAAGCATCGGATGGAACCGAGGCAATAGAAGTGTACAAAGAACAAAGCCCGGATGTTATAACTTTAGATATTCATATGCCTAAGTTAAGTGGTATGGACACTTTAAAAGCAATACTTGAATTCGATTCGAAAGCTAAAGTTTTAATGTTAACTAGTGAAGGACAAAAAGAAACAGTAATGGAAGCAATTAAAATGGGGGCAAAAAATTATATTGTAAAACCTCCGGAAAGAAAAAATGTATTGGATAAAATAGAAGAAGCTCTAAAATGATAATTTATCATAAAGACAAAAATATTGAAGTCAGCTGCAGGAATAAAAATTGATAATATTGATTTTAATTAATTCATTTTTATCTTATTTAAGCAAAATTGAGGAATGAATTTAAGTGAAAACAAAAGATAAAAAAAGGAGGTAAATTTTAACAGAACCAAAAGATAGAATTACAACCAACTAATTATTACCCGTATTAGAGAATTTGGATAAAATACAAACATATATGTCAGAGAAAATGGGAATAGTGAGAGGCAAGATATATGTTGAGAAATTTGTTGTGAAAAATATATACTACCAATAATTGTTTATTATATCTGTGTAATGTCAGAGGATAAAGAGGATATTATTCTTGATACTCTTTTGTATTTAGCAGGATAAAAGGTTTTAATTGGTGTTTCAAATTTTTACCCTGTGTCAAATACAGCTATTGCAAAGAAAATAACAAAAAAACATCAACTGATTCTGATAGTAAT
>CAZYID010000121.1:0-11213 GCA_964646595.1 uncultured Spirochaetales bacterium
GCTGCACTAAAAAACAGTGTAAGTTAAAGCTTTAAAATCATAAAATCAAAATATTCAATATAAAGGAGATAATATAATGATATCTATGAAGCGAATACCCTTTGACGAAATCTGGCAGGAGCTCACCCGAATTCTGCTGGCGCTGGGTTTTGAAAACTCTAAAGCTAAAAGATGTGCGAACATCTTCACTGAAAACACATGTGATGGTGTTGCCTCACACGGATTAAATCGTTTTCCCAGCTTTGTCACAGCTGTCAAGACGGGCCTTGTCAATATCCGTGTCGAGCCCGAGATTGTTAAGTCTCTTGGTACGATAGAGCAATGGGACGGAATGAAAGGGATCGGTCCTCTTAACGCTGAAAAAGCGATGAAGCGTGCCATTGAGCTGTCACGTATGCATGGTCTCGGTTGTGTTGGACTGCGCAACACAAACCACTGGATGCGAGGGGGTACTTACGGATTACTGGCTGCAGAGGTTGGATGCATCGGAATTTGCTGGACTAACACGGTTGCACTTATGCCGCCATGGGGATCATCTGAAAAAAAAATCGGAAATAATCCGATGGTTGTCTGCATTCCTCATGATAATGATCCCGTCCTTCTTGATATGGCCATGAGCCAATTTTCAAATGGCAAACTCGAAGTCCTTCGAAGACATGGAGAACAACTTCCATTGGCTGGCGGATATGATGAGAATGGTGATCTTACCACAGATCCAAATGCCATCCTGAAATCATGTAGACCTCTTCCGATTGGTTACTGGAAAGGTTCCGGCTTGGCCTTCGTTCTTGATTTGATGGCCTCTCTTATAGCAGCTGGTGATTCGACAAGAGAGATCAGTCAGCGCGAAAAGGAAACCGGTGTCTCACAGGTATTCATGGCAATTGACATTGTGTCTCAAATGGGAACTGCTAATTTTGACAAAAAGGTAAATGCTATCATTCACGATTTTCTTGATATCTCACCGTTAAAGGGAGCCCCGAAGGTACGTTACCCAGGACAAGGCATGCTCGCTACACGGAGGGAGAATCTCAAAACAGGAATTCCGGTCGAGCCCGAGCTTTGGCGGACGATTCAAAGTATGTAATGAGTCATTTGTTAGGCAAGAAAAAAATATTTAAATGAATTTAACCTTTAAATTTAATGGTAAGGTAGAGAGTTTTTATATTACATCTACCTATAATATAAGCATTGCATCGCCGTAACTAAAAAATCTATATTCTTCTTTTACTGCGTACTCATATATTTCCAACATTTTTTCTACTCCTAACATTGCTGAAACAAGTACTGCTAAAGATGATTTTGGCGTATGAAAATTTGTAATTAATCCGGATGCAACATTAAATTTATATGAAGGAAAAATATATAATTTGCTTTCCCCTTTTCCGCTTGTAATAATATTATTTTTATAAGCAGTTTCAATTGTTCTTAAAGATGTTGTTCCAACCGGTATTATTTTTTTCTTATCCTTAATAGCTTTATTTATTATACTTGCTTCATTTTCATTAATGAAATATTCTTCAGAATGTATTTTATGATCTTCAATATTTTCAGAATAAATCGGTTGAAATGTCCCCAGACCAACATGAAGAGTTACATAAGCGTATTTAATGTTTTTTTTATCTAATGATCTAAATATTTTTTTATCAAAATGCAGCCCTGCTGTAGGAGCTGCAGATGATCCGTGATGCTTACTGAATGTTGTTTGATATCTCTTTCTATCAATTTTATCAGGAGTTTTTTTAATATAAGGGGGTAAAGGAACACTCCCGAATTTCTCGATATAATCAATTGTAAAAAGTGATTTATTTGATTTTAATATTTTTATCCCATTTTCAAAACTTTTTTCCACAAAAACTTCTCTATTGCCTGGGAATATCAGCTCTGTCCCTGTAGAATATTTTTTACCTTTATCTGTAATAACTTCAGCACTTTGTTTATCAAATATCTTTAGTATTACAATTTCACCGATTCTATTATTCTCTTTTTTTTTTATAAAAAATCTTACCGGAATAACTCGGGAATTATTAAACACAAAAAAATATTGATCATTTAAAAACTCAGATATGTTTTTTGTGTAAGAATCTATTATTAAATCTTTCTCTCTATTATAAACTAATAATCTTGAGTCTGATCGTTTTTTTGAAGGATATTGCGCTATTAAAGATTCTGGAATTTTAAAATCAAAAATTTTTGTTTTCATTAAATATATTAGTAATTGTAGTATAAGGATAATAAAAAGAAATTATCTGTAAATAATCAAATCCTTTATCTGCCATTCCCTGGGCACCCCACTGACTCATACCTACTCCATGACCATAACCAACACCATAAAATTTTACTTTTTTTTCATCCGGTAATAATTCAATTAAAAAACGCTCACTTCTTATTTCCTTGTACCCGATAGTACGTCTAATATCTTTTGGATAATGTGAATTATTTAAAATTTTAATATTAGCGGTTAATCCATCTTTATCAGAAATAAATTGGTCACTTGTTAAATCAACATTTATATTTAAACTTTTTTTAAAATCATCTAAAGGCATTTCATATTCCCAATAACTTCCCGGATAATCCAAAGAAAATGGATCATCTTTACTTACTAAATATGGAAAATCAGAATGCGGCCCAAAATATTCTCCGCCGCTTTTTATTTTACCGCCTGAGTTAGAATGAAAATAAGCTAAAATCGGTTCATTATTATAAGTAATGATTTCACCTTTTGTCTCACTTACAGCTTTTATAAGTTTATTTACAATTAGTGGATTCATAAAAAAAGTATAACCATTATAAGCCTGATATCGTGTTGTATTATCAACATCAAAATCATATCTTTTAGAATTTCTCTTTATAAATCTAAATGCATATGTTCTTGCTACAACAACCTGTGCTTTTATTGCTTCTACTTCAAAGCTTAAAGGAACTTCTGAAGGTACAACAGACATTAAGTATGTATCTAATGGAAGATAATTTATAATTTTACTATCTATTGAAGGATTTATTTTAATACGTCCTAAATACTTTTTATCATTTATTGCAATCAATCTTTCATCTTTTGAATAAATATTTAATGGATATTCTAAAGGTTTGCCATTTAAAAAACCTTTATCAGAAGTTAAGTCAATATCTAATTTTTTAACTTTTCTGTTAAATTCAAGCTTTTCATTTGTTTTTGCATTTTCAATTATAATATGATCATTTAATTGAATTGTAATTTTATCTCCCAATTTTAATAAAACTCTTATTATTTCTGATTCTTTTGTGTCTTCTGCAGCTTTTTCAATCAAAGTTTTACATGAGAATAAAATTAAAATAGTAAAAATAAATAAAAATATTTTTTTCATATAATTAATCAAATAAAGATGATTCCTCATTATAAATATTTTCCAAACCTAAATGCATATATGCTTTTTTTGTGGCAACCCTGCCCCGCTGAGTTCTTTTAATAAATCCAAGCTGAATTAAAAATGGTTCATATACCTCTTCAATAGTTTCTGGTTCTTCGCCTATTGAAATTGCAATGGTCTTGCATCCAACAGGACCGCCGTTATAATTTTCTATTAAAACCTTTAAAATATGTAAATCAATTTTATTAAGACCTAAATGGTCTATTTTCATTCTTTTTAAAGATATTTTTGCAATTTCTTTATTAATTATACCGCCCCCCTCAATTTCTGCAAAATCTCTAATACGTTTTAAAATATTATTTGCAACTCTTGGAGTTCCTCTTGAACAGCCTGCAATAATGTCTACAGCATTATTTTCTAATTTTATATTTAGAATATCCGCGGAACGTAATAAAATATCTTTCATATCTTTTATTGAATAAAAATCAAGTTTACCATTAATCCCAAATCTTGATAATAATGGAGAAGAAATAAGACCTGAACGAGTTGTAGCTCCTATCATAGTAAAAGGAGATATTGATATCTTAATTGATTTTGCACTTGGTCCTTGACCAATAATTAAATCAATTGAAAAGTCTTCCATAGCAGAATAAAGTACTTCTTCAATATTCCTTCTTAATCTATGTATTTCATCAATAAAAAAAACATCACCTTCATTTACATCTGTTAATATTGCAGCAAGATCACCTGTTTTTTCAAGCATTGGAGCACTTGTTGATTTAAAATTAACATTCATTTCTTTTGCAATTATAGATGCCAGTGTTGTTTTACCCAGTCCGGGAGGACCTGATAAAATTATATGATCCAATTGCTCTTTTCTCTTATTTGCAGCCTGTATATATACTTTAAGGTTCTCAATAAAACTTTGCTGACCGATAAATTCTGATAATTTTTGAGGACGAAGGGATTTGTCATATTCATTATCGCGTCCATATTCGGATGATAGAACATCATTATTTTCCATTATTTACCTGCTATTTCTTTTAATAGTCTTTTAAACTCATCTTCAAAATTTCCACTTATTGGTTTTATTTTATTTATCTTTTCAATAATATCCTGCTCCCTGTAACCTAAATTTACAAGAGCAGAAATTAAGTCATTTTCAATTCCTGTTTTTTCTTTTTGTTCTAATTTCGGCAAAACACCCTTTAGTTCAAAAATTATCTTTTTTGCCATTTTTGGACCAACACCAGGGATATTCTCAAGGCTTTTAATATCTTCTTTTTCTATACTTTCAAATAATGTATCAACATCATAATATGAAAATATCTTTAATGCCAATTTAGATCCAATACCGCTTACTTTTATTAATCCTAAAAAACCTTTTTTAGTTTTCTCTGAAAGAAATCCATAAAGACTCATAGAGTCTTCTTTATGTTCAAGAAAAGTATAAATAAAAACTTCTTTATTTATATTATCTGTAAGTTTAGCAATATCATTAAGAGTACAAAAAATTTCATAACCTATTCCGGTACATTCAACAATTATAGAATTACTTTTAATTTCAAATAATGAACCTCTAATAAAATTAATCATTTTGCATCCCTAATTTTTGATAAGGTTTTATAACTATTTAAATGAACTATAGCTAAGGCAATTCCATCCGCTACATCATCATGTTTTACTATTTCATCAGTTTCTAAAATAATTTTAATAAGTTCCTGTACTTGTCTTTTTGTACCTCTACCGTAACCTATTAATCCTTGTTTAACCTGAAGAGGAGTGTATTCATAAATTGGTATTTTTTTTTGCTGAAGCGCAAGTATTATTACTCCCCTAGCCTCTGCAACATTTATAGCAGTTTTAACATTTTTAGCAAAGAATAACTTTTCTACAGATGCAAAATCCACTTTATAATTATTGAGTATTTTAATTAACTTATTATAAATATCCTCAAGTCTAATTTCAAAATTTATTTTAGAGGATGTATTGATAAGTTCTTTGTGAATTAATTCTAATTTATTATTATTTAATTGAACTATACCAATCCCGGTTTTTTCAATACCAGGATCAATGCCGATTGCAGTCATATTATGCAACTTTATAATCGTCCGGTATATTTAAATTAGTATAAACATTTTGAACATCATCGAGATCTTCCAGCTTATCAACTAAATCCAATACTTTTTCAATTCTATCATTTGAGATATCTTTATAAGTATTTGGAAGCATTGTTAATTCAGCAGATACATGAGGTATCCCGGCATTTTCAAAAGCTTTTAAAACATTTTCAAAATCTTCAACTTCTGTTATTACTTCAACATTTTCTTCATCAACAACTATATCCTGGGCACCGGCATCAATCCCAATTTCTAATGCTTTTTCTTCTGTTAATTTAGCCGGATCAAAAACAATAAGTCCTCTTTTATCAAACATGTATGAAACACATCCATTTGCGCCAAGATTTCCTCCTGCCTTTGTCATAACACTTCTTACTTCTGCTGCAGTTCTATTTTTATTATCTGTCATGATTTCCATAAAAACAGCAACTCCATCAGGACCATATCCCTCATAAGTAAACTCTTCATATGCTATATCACCCAGATCCCCTGTTCCTTTTTTAATAGCTCTATCCATTGTGTCTTTAGGCATATTTGCTTCTTTTGCTTTTAAGATTGCTGTCCTTAACCTTGGGTTTGCATTAGGATCTCCGCCGCCTATTTTTGCTGATATTGTTAGCTCTCTTATTACTTTGGTAAAAATTTTACCTCTTTTTTTATCAGTTGCGGCTTTTTTGTGCTTAATTGTTGACCATTTACTGTGACCAGACATTAAAACTCCTTAATTTATAAATTAAATATTATTATTTTACTATTGAATACTGCAAAATTATATCAAAACAAATTTTTTATGTCAATTGTATGAATATCTCAATTTTTATCCTGCTAAATTTATTAGTTTTAAAATATCAAAATAAAAGAAAACAATCATTAATGATATTAATATTAAAAAAGAAGTCATTACTATTTTATATAAAATTTTTAAGCTTAAAGACTTTTGAAAAATTATTTCAAAAATATTTAATATAATATACCCACCGTCTAATGCAGGAATAGGCAGTAAATTCATAAAAGCTAATGCTAAAGAAATCATTGATATAAACTCAAAGAAATTTCTAATACCTGTATAAAAACTTTCTTTAAAACCTTCTACTGTAATTTTACCAACTACATAACCAATAAATACTGGTCCGCCAATCTGTTTTTCAACATGTTTTTTTGGCTTAAAAATCAAAGAATATAAACCATGAGCTGACATTACCATAATTTTATTACTTTCATAATAACCGTTAATAAACGCATTAATTAAATTTTTCGCTTCAATAATTTTTTCAGGAACATAAAAATTTAAATAAAATTCTTCTTCTGTTACTTTATGGTTTATCTCATTAAAAACAATAGGAATATCAATAATTTCACCACCTCTTTTTACATGAATAATAGATTTTTTATTTTTTGAAAAATTTTTTTCTAAAAAAACTTGAAAATTAATCATAGACCAATTTTCATAATTATTATCTATTCCAATTATTTGATCTTTATCTTTTAATCCTAATTCCTTTTGTAATTTATTATTAATGTTATCTTTAATAACAGGATCTAAATAACTGTATATTCCTATGAAATACTTCATATTAGCCGGATCCCATTCAGGTTTTATAATCTTTGTTATTTCTGCATTATCTCTTTTTAGTAAAATATTAATATCACTTTTTTTATTATAAATATTTTCAAATATTTCTTTAAATGTATTAACTTCTTTGTTATCAATTTTAATTATAGTATCACCTGTTAATAAGCCGGCCTTTTTAGCCGGGCTCTCTTTACTTTCACTTGTTAAATATATATCATCAACAAGCATTATCTTACACGGTTCATAATATTCCTTATGAGGAAACAATGCTAAAATTGACAAAAAAACAACAGCTGCTATATAATTCATTAAAGGCCCAAAAAGAACTACAAGCAGTCTTTTATATGGCGGAGCACCGTAAAAACTATCTTTTTCTCTTAAATTATATATTTTCATTTCAGAACTTATTGCTTTTAAAATTTCTTTTTTTTCCTGTTTAGAAATTTCATCTTTTAATTTATATGATAAAGAATTCACATCTGTATCATTTATTATTTTATATATTTTCTTATAATTTTCTTCATCTATACTTTTTAATTGATATTTTTTACTTTGTAAATTAAACTCATATACATTATTTAATAAAGTTTTATTATTATCATTCTTTACTTTTACTATCAAATCTTCAAAATTTTCTTTTGAAAATTCTTCCGATATACTTAATTTATAACTGTTTAATAATAATTCTTTTGTTGGATTAAACTTTATTCCCTCTAAAATTTCTTTAAACTTATTTACAGTAAAGTTTGTTGGAAGATCTTCAATCGTTTCATCTCCCTTAAATTTACAAAATCCACCGAAAGGAATAGCTCCTATTTGATAAAAAGTATCTCCTCTTTTAAAACCAAATATTGCCGGTCCTAAACCAATTGAAAATGTTTCAACTCGAATTCCAAAAAGTTTTCCCATTATAAAATGTCCAAACTCATGAATAAAAACTAAAATTCCAAAACCAAATAAAGCAATTATAAAAAATATTAATCCCATTATCTCTCCTTTATGATTCTATTAATAATAATATCTGCTTGCTCTTCAACAATTTTAATATTATCTAATGTTAATTGATTTTTATTTATTTCATTAAATCTATCAAAAATATCAATTGATTTTTCCATATATCTTTCAATATCCAAAAATGATATTTTATTATTCAAAAACATATAAACAAGTAATTCATTAAAAAAATTATAAAACGCAGGATATAAACCGCCCATTCTTCCGCATTGATATGCAAGATCCAGCATTCTATATTTATCAACATCAACCGGATTGAATTCTAAAGAAATCATTTTTGAAAAATCAAATTCATTATAATTATTCTGTCTTAACTCCGGATAAAATATTGCATTTTGTATTGGTATAGACATATCATTAGGTCCTAATTGAGCATAAACTTCTGAGTCTATTGTCTCAACCATAGAATGAACCAAAGATTGAGGATGCACCAATACATTAATTTTAGAATAATCTAAATTAAATAAATAATGAGCTTCAATTACTTCCAATCCTTTATTTGCCATAGTTGCAGAATCAATTGTAATCTTATTGCCCATCTTCCATGTTGGATGTTTAAGAGCATCCTGAATAGTTATTGAATCCCATTCTTTTTTATCCAATTTTAAAAATGGTCCTCCGGACGCTGTTAAATATATCTTTTTAACATATTCATTTTTATTATCTTTAAGTATATGAAAAATTGCTGAATGTTCCGAATCAACAGGAATTATATTAGAATTAGTTTCTTTTGAAATCTCTTTTAATATTGGTCCTGCGCATACAATACTTTCTTTGTTGGCTAAAGCAAGGTGTATTCCATTTTTTAAAATTATTAATGATGGATATAAACCTGCTTTACCGCATATACCATTAATTATTATATCGTTATTTTTATCACTGCAAATTCGAGATAATCCCTGATCACCTGAATAAATTTTAATTCCATTATATTCTGCTTCATTTTTTCCAAAATGTTCATTTATTTCATTAACATCTGATAAAACGGCATACTTCGGTTTATGTTTGTCGATTATTTTTAGGAGGGATTTAATATTTTTATGTGCTGAGACTGCAATAATATTTATTTCATTAGAAAAATTATCACAAATCTTTAATGTTGATTCACCTATAGAACCAGTAACACCTAAAATAGAAATATTTTTAATCATAATTTATAAATTTATAAAAAAGAAAAATAAACTTGAAGATATATAAAAAAAATCGGAGTAAAAAATAAAATAGAATCAATCGAATCTAGTACTCCGCCTCTTCCTAAAATAATATTACCAGAGTCTTTTACATTAACTGATCTTTTAATAACAGATTCTACAAGATCTCCGATAGGAACTAAAAATCCGCTAAATACAGGAAGTAAAAAATAAAACAATATAGGAAAATGAATGAATCCAAATATTCTATCAAATAAAATATAATATATTGCTACCCATATAAATGTTGTTAAATAACCGCCAACATATCCGGCCCATGATTTTTTTGGACTTGCTTCAAGATTAATAACATTTTTTCTGCCAAATGCCATCCCAAATACATAAGAAAAAATATCATTAGAAAATATATTAACTACTAAAAAAAGAGATAAAAAGGAACCGGTTAAAGTTCCATGAGATTCTATGTTAAAAAAAATTGGTACCGGATTTTGAGGATTCAAATCAGAATTCAACAGAAATGGAATTAAAAAAGACGGTAATCCTATATATAAAATCCCTAAAATTGTATAAGCCATTTTTTCAAATGCATACAAAAGTTCTTTTTTTATAATATCCCTGGCATATATAAAAGAAATAACCATAATTAAACTTAAAAAGAAAAAAATTAAACTCTGTTTATATTCTTGAATTTTTAAAATATTGTTTGCATAAAAATAAGCAAAAATAAAAATTAAAGTATTAATTATAGGTAAAAAAAATCTTCTTATATTAATACCTTTTCTATAAATCAAAGTGCTTATTTCGTAACTTCCAAGGAATGCGCCTATAATCCCATATATCACAATAATTAAAATATGAGTACTCATTGGCCAAAAAATTGAAAAAAATAACAATGGAACACTTACAATTATTAATAGTAATCGTTTAAAAAAATTATTCATTTTTTAAGCCGCCATATCTTCTTTTTCTATTATAAAAATTATCTACAATCTTTTTTAGATCATTCTTTGTAAAATTAGGCCAGTATTTATCTATTATAAAAAGCTCCGAATATGCAGCCTGCCATAAAAAAAAGTTACTGATTCTAAATTCACCGCTTGTTCTGACAATTAAATCAGGATCAGGATATTCTGAAGTTAATAAGTAATTTGAGAATTCTTTTTCATTAACATTACTTTTTTTATTCTGATTTTTTATTTTATTAATCGCTTGAATAATATCATACTGCCCGGAATAATTAAAAGCAAGTAATACTGTTAAAGTTTCATAGTCTTTTGTATCTTCAACAACATTATCTATGGCTTTTAAAACATCTTCCTGTAAACCTGCTCTATCACCTATATGTATAATTTTAATTCTATTTTTTTTATAGAACTCAAATTCCTTTTTAAAATGACTGACAATTAATTTCATTAAAAATGAAATTTCTTTAATTGGTCTTTTCCAATTTTCTTTAGAAAATGTATATAAAGAAACATAAGGAATTCCAAGTTCCTTTACTGCTAATATAATTTCCTTTGCTTTATCTACACCCGCTTTATGCCCTATATTACGCGGAAAACCTTTTTCTTTTGCCCATCTTCCATTACCATCCATTATAAAAGCAATGTGATCTATTTTTTTTTTATTAGATTTCAAGTATTTCCTTTTCTTTTTTCTCTAAAATTGTATCAATTTCTTTTATATGATTATCAGTTGATTTTTGGATTTCGTCTAATGCATCTCTTTCATCATCTTCAGTAATATCATGATCTTTTAAAGCTTTTTTAAGATGATCATTTGCATCTCTTCTAAGATTTCTAACACTAACCCTTGCATGTTCAGCAATATTTTTAGCATCTTTTACAATTTGCTTTCTTGTTTCTTCTGTTAGTGCCGGAATATTTATTCTTATTACATTACCATCATTTGAAGGATTAAATCCCAAACTGGATTTTTGAATAGCTTTTTCAATTTCAGCAATTATTGATTTGTCCCAGGGTTGAATAACAATCATTCTTGCTTCAGG
>CAZYID010000122.1:0-11137 GCA_964646595.1 uncultured Spirochaetales bacterium
AAACATTTTTATTTATATTATATGTGCTAACGGCTCATGATGATCCTCTAAAAAATAGTAGAATAAAGTAAATACAAATTAAGTATTATAACTACTATAGAAATAATTAATGCTAAAATAAACTCCATGTTTTTACTATTAAAAGTTCCCATAATACTTTTTTTCCTGCACAAAATTAGAAGTGGGATTAATGTGAAAGGAAGTTGAATACTTAAAACAACCTGACTGAAAATCAGAATTTTGTAAATATCTAAGCTAAAAATAATGATGAAAAAAGAGGGAATTGCCGTTAAAAAGATTGCAAGTTTATATAATAATGATTTTGGATCTTCGGGTTTTCCTAAAAATCCTGTTATAACATTTACCTCTGCCAATGATGAAGTAATGGAAGAACTCACACCTGAGAAAACTAATGCGATAGCAAATAAAAATCCAGCCAATCGACCAGCTAAAGGAGTTAATGTATTTGCTGCATCTTCAATACTCGTAACTATAGTGCTATTTTTAAAAAAAACAGCTGCTGCAACAATTATCATAGAAGAATTTATAAGCCAGCCAACAAACATCGCAAAAAAAGTATCGATCTTTTCATATTTCAAAGTTTTTATTTTTTCTTCATCGCTTATACCCCATTTTCTCGAGTGAATAACATTTGAATGTAAAAAAATATTATGAGGCATAACAACTGCCCCTAATATCCCCATAGCAATGTAGATACTTTTTTTATTTATTTTAGGAATTACAACGTAAGGCAATAGCTCATGCCAAATAGGCTTAACAATAAATAATTCTATAACATAACATAAAGCAATTACACCTAAGAAACCAATTATAATTCTTTCAAGCTTGTGATACCGTTGACTTACAATAAAAAATATTTCTAAAATAATCGTGATTAACGCGCCTATCCAGATGGGAAATCCAAAAAGCAAATTAAAACCAATTGCACCGCCTAGAAGCTCCGCAACATCAGTTGCAACACATGCAAGTATTATTGTAATACCAAAAACTCCAGACAAAATAGGAGGAAAATTGTTTTTAATATTTACCGCTAATGATCTGCCCGTTGCAATGCCAACCCTTGCAGCCATATTTTGAACTATTATAAGCATTATTGTACTTAATGTAATAACCCATAATAATTCATATCCAAACTTTGAGCCGCCTTCAATGTTAGTTGCCCAATTCCCGGGATCTATAAATCCTATAGTAATTAAAAATCCAGGACCTAGAAATCTTAAGATTCTCCATAAGTTTTTATTATTTTTTATCATATTTTCTGTTACTAAACACTATTATATCCAAAAATATTCTCTAATATTATTATTATTTTATCATAACATAAAGTAAAATAATAATGCAATCTTAAAAATTTTTATGATATATTAATTAAAGAAGGTATTGTAACATGATAAAAATTCATTGGTTTATTATTAATATTTTACCTATCTTGGGCTTCATACTGGCGTTTATTTTTATAATCAATCTAATTAATGAAAAAAAACCTCCTTCCAGCACTTTTGCATGGCTCTTAGCCATTATTTTTATTCCATACATATCGGTCCCTCTCTATATAATATTTGGCGGACGAAAAATAAAGCACATGATCAAAAAGAAAACCAATTTAATAAAAGCCAAATATAATACAAATATTGAAGTGGATGAAAAAAGAAAAAATAAAGAAAATCTATTAAATACAGATAAAAACCTTTTTCCAATTAGGTATGGTTGCAAAATAAATATATTAGAAACGGGAAAAAAAGCCTTTGATTATCTCATAATGCATATAAAAAAAGCAAAACAATGTATATATATCACTACTTTTGTTTTTGGCCAGGATGAAACAGGAGATGCAGTATTAACTGCGCTGATCGAAAAAATAAAGGAAGGTGTAAAAATTTGCCTTCTATTGGACTCCCTTGGGTCTATAAATATTTCAAATAAATATTTGTCAGATTTTAAAAATGCCGGCGGTCAATATGCTTTTTTTATGCCGATGATTCATATTCCATTTAGAGGCCGCGCCAATCTTAGAAATCATAGAAAGATAGTAATAATTGATAATGAAATCGCCATTTTAGGCGGAATGAATATTGCACAGGAATACATGGGAAAGTCTCACTATGATAAAAGATGGTATGATTTCTCACTTGCTATTAGAGGAGATGTAGTATCAGATTTATACAGTGTCTTTTACTCAGATTGGAAGTTTGCAGCAAATAAAGAATTAATCATATCTTCAGATAACACTACTTTTCTAAAAAAAAAGAAACAAGACAGCAGCACACAAATACCTGTACACCTCGTTCCAAGTGGACCTGATGTTGAAGGTGACACACTTCATGATGCAATCCTTACTGCAATATTCACTGCAAAAAAAAGAATCTGGATTGTTACTCCATATTTCATCCCCAACGAAATGCTCACAAAAGCTCTCTGTATTGCTGCCGCACGCAATGTGGATGTACGATTAATAATACCATTGGCGTCCAATCATAAATTAGCTGATTTAATCAGGAAAAATTATCTTCTTCAAATACAAATAGCCGGAGCAAAAATATACAATTTCAAACCAGGAATGCTTCATGCAAAATTAATAATTATTGATAACCTGTACAGTATAATTGGCTCTGCAAATATGGATATGAGAAGTCTATTTCTTAATTATGAAATTGCTCTTTTTATATACTCAAAAGAAATATTAAAACAATTAGAAAAGTGGGTTAATGAATTAATCAAAGATTGTGATATTGGAATAAAAAAAAGCAATATTATTTCCGAGTTTTTTGAAAAGGCTGCACGATTACTTGCGCCTTTGTTGTAAGGAAGTGGTTTCAAACCGTTCCCACTATCACTATAATTTCTTTAAATTAATTGAATTGATTGATAAGTTGTTATGATTAAAGCATAGCATAATTATTTGCAACCAAATAGTTATGATTTACAAAAAACAATAAATGCCTGTATACTGTCCACAATATATGTTGCTAGCAAATACATATGGACCATAGATGACCTTTAAATTTTCTATGGCTCTTATTAGAGACCATGATGATAGGTTTGGTCAGGCATCTACTGCATTTGTACTGACAAATTGTTACTGAGAATATCTAGAGCACTAATAGTGAAATAGCAGTAAAAAACGTGTAGCAAGGTTAATGAAAAAGGCCAATATTTGCTCTATAGTTAAAAAAAAATGGAAAGCAACGACTAATTCAAAACATGTTTGCCGGTTACTCAAAACTTGCTACGAATTAAACTTAAATAGATTTAAAGATATAATGCGTTTGATAAATATGTTTCACGATCATTATAAGATTTCTAATTATCAATCTATGGAACATTCTATTTCAGACTTACAGTTATAGCACAGGTATTGTCCTTAAACATAAACATACCGTTTTTAATTATAACTGATGAATTTTTCCCCGTATCATCAGTATAATTAATATTAGATCCCTCTTTAAGAATACCAATCATCGGTTCATGATTAGCTTCAAGACCTAAAGAGCCAACCTGAGTCGTAACTCCACAATAAGCTGCCTGACCTGAGAAAAGTGATTTTGATTCAGAAATAATTAAAAGTGAAAAAACTTTCATTTTGTTTTCATTTTTCCTGCTTTATTTCTAGCTTCTTCGATTGTACCAACCATATAAAAAGCCTGTTCCGGAAGATCATCATGTTTACCCTGTATAATCTCTTCAAAGGAGCGTATAGTGTCTTCCAGAGGAACAAATACTCCTTTCATTCCGGTGAAATGTTCTGCGACTGAAAAGGGCTGAGAAAGAAATCTCTGAAGTTTTCTTGCTCTTTCAACTGTTTTTCTATCATCATCAGATAATTCATCCATTCCCATAATGGCAATGATGTCTTGTAAATTTTTATAGACCTGTAGGATCTCCTGTACTTGTCTTGCTACTTTATAATGCTTTTTACCCACAATATCAGGAGCAAGCATTCTGGAAGATGATGCCAGTGGATCAACAGCCGGATAAATTCCTATTTCCACAATAGCCCTACTCAAATTGGTTGTGGCATCCAGATGGGAAAAAGTCGTTGCCGGAGCAGGATCCGTATAATCATCAGCCGGTACATAAACAGCCTGTACAGATGTAATCGATCCCTGTTTTGTGGAAGTGATCCGTTCCTCAAGCTCACCCAGCTCTGTCGCCAGAGTGGGCTGATAACCCACAGCGGAAGGTATTCTTCCTAATAGCGCAGAAACCTCCGCTCCTGCCTGAACAAATCTGAAAATATTATCTATAAAAAGAAGAACATCTTTTTGTTGTTCTTCTCTGAAGTATTCAGCTACACTCAAAGCTGACAGGGCCACTCGTGCCCTTGCTCCCGGTGGTTCATTCATCTGGCCAAAAACAAGGGAAGTCCTGTTAATAACACCAGATTCTTTCATCTCTCCAAAAAGCTGAGTTCCCTCTCTTGTCCTCTCGCCTACACCGCAAAATACAGAATAGCCTCCATGGACTTTAGCAATATTATTGATAAGTTCCATAATTAGAACAGTCTTTCCCACACCAGCTCCGCCAAAGAGTCCAATTTTTCCACCCTTCATATAAGGTGCCAGAAGGTCTACAACCTTGATCCCTGTCACCAGGATTTCATCGGAAGTTTTAAGCTCATCAAATTTGGGAGCACTCTGATGGATTGGATAACGCTTTTTACTGTTAACCGGCCCTTTCTCATCTACAGGTTCTCCAGTTACATTCATGATCCTGCCCAAAGTCTCCTCACCTACAGGTACGGTTATCTGATTTCCTGTGTCGATTACTTCAACACCGCGCATTAAGCCGTCTGTTGAATCCATTGCAATTGTACGGACAGTTTTATCACCAATATGCTGAACAACTTCCAAAACCAGATTATTTTCCCTGTTACTTATGGATGGGTTTGTAATAGTCAATGCTGTATAAATCTGCGGCAGTTCACCATTCTCAAAAAGCACATCAATAACGGGTCCTAAAATTTGTATTACTTTTCCGTTTATTTTTTTATTCGCCATTTATTATCCTTTTAAAGCCTCTTTACCCGAGACTATCTCTATTAGTTCATTAGTTATGGTTGCCTGTCTGACATGGTTTTGCATTGAAACATATTTGTTGATCAGGTCTTCAGAATTTTGTGTGGCATTTTCCATCGCTGTCATTCTTGAGGAATGCTCACTTAAATAGGAGTTAAACAAAAATGATTTAAGCTTGTAAAACACATAAAGATTGATTGCAGAATGCAAAAACTGCTCACTTTCTGGCTCTATAATAAAATTAGGAACAACAGATTCATTTTTCTCTTTTTCAGCAAAATCAAGTGGTAATAACTGCTGCAGTAATGGGCGCTGATCTAAAGTTGAATAGAAAATATTGGATAAAACATATAATTTTTGAATATTGTTTTCCGTATATCGGTCAATTATTTTTTTTGCCATAGATTGCAGCTGTTCAACATTAAAAACCCTCTCATTAATTTCACTATGCTGATAGAGTTGATATTCATTTCGCTTGCAATAATTCATACCTTTATTTCCTATACAAGTAATTTCTGTTTCTATTTCAATTTCTTTATTTGCCTTTACAAAGGTATCAAGGGTTTTTAAAATTGAGCTGTTATGAGTGCCGCAAAGTCCTTTATCAGCTGTAAATACAATGATATGTGATAGTTTAACACTCTTATAACCTGCAATATAAGGTGAATTATGATCTATATTGACATGATTTATTTGCTTTCCAATTTCATCAACGGAACTGTTAAATAGTGCTAAAGAATCTTTTAAATAAAACAGTTTACGAAGTTTGATGGAAGCGATCATATTCATTGCCTTCATAACCTTCTGCATATTATTAAGAGAATTAATTTTTGTACCTAAATCACGGATATTACTCATCGCTTTTTATTACTCCGTATTTTGCCGTTTAATTTTTAATAATAAACTGCGTAATTCTTCACTATCTTCAGCTTCAATCCACTCTTTTTCAAAAGATTTATGCTGAATAATCTGCGCCAGTGAAGAGAGAACAACTAGATGAAAATGGCGCTGATCAAGAGATCCGAGCAGAAAAAATATGGAATGGACCTTTTGGGCCGCATTTGAGAATTTAATTCCCCTTTTTGAACGGACAACCAGCATCTGAAATTTATTTTTTCCTTCAACTACAATATGAGGAATAGCGAAAAACTGAGTTAATGCAGTAGAGCTTGATTTTTCCCGCTCAATTAGTTTAGTATTAATCAATGAGTTTCTTAAACCATCTGATTCATTAGCCATATGCTTTGCTGCAACCTTAAATAGTTTATCCATTTTATTGCTTTTATCATAATCAATAATTCGACATGTTTCAATCAGCTTTTCAAATCTGTCCTTTTCACCAAAGTCCTTACCGGAAATAATCTGTTCAATCTCTTTCTCAAGAGATGGAGAGGCAAATTCCTGTGCAGTAATTCTTTCAACCAGTTTCAGCATGTCCCTGTTAATACCGGATCGTTTCTGACTTAATGCCATGGCCAGATTAACAGTATAACCGGAATCAATTCCGGTTTCTATGGATTCTGGATGGAATTTCGTCTCAAAATTATCCATGATAGTTTCATATTCTTTTTCCAGCTCTTCAGTAAAAGAGGATACCAGTTGAAGTTTTTCCATAAATGCAGAAGCGAAATTGTCAAGATATTCAAATAATGCAGCCTGGTATATAAGCAGTTTTGCTGTAGGATATTTATCCAGTCTTCCTGTTATCCCAGCCTTTAAAATCATTACTTGTTTATAAACATTAATGGGAGAATACTGCTGCTGTTTAAGAATCTCAGTTAAACGTTCACCTCGGTTAAGTTGGTTTTTTGTAGATGCATCGAGTTCTGATGAGAATTGCATAAAAGCGGCCAATTCCCTGAATTGTGCAAGATCAATACGCAAAGAACTTGCAGTCTGCTTCATTGCCTTTATCTGGGCATCACCCCCAACTCTGGAAACAGATATTCCAACATTAATTGCAGGCCTGAGGCCGGAATTAAATAAGTTGGCTTCTAAAAATATCTGACCATCTGTAATAGAAATAACATTGGTTGGAATATAGGCAGAAACATCACCCTCCTGGGTCTCGACAATAGGAAGAGCAGTCAATGAACCTCCCCCTTTTTTATCACTCATTTTTGCGGCCCGTTCCAGAAGACGGGAATGAAGATAAAAAATATCTCCTGGATAGGCTTCTCTTCCGGGAGATCGTCTCATAAGAAGGGACAACTCTCTGTATGCTTGAGAATGTTTGGTTAAATCATCAAATATCACCAGCGCATGAAGACCAGAGTCCCTGAAATATTCAGCCATTGCAGTTGCAGAATAGGGAGCCAGATATTGAAGTGATGCTGGATCAGATGCCGTCGCAGCAATAATCGTAGTATTTTCAAGGACTCCATGCTTTTTAAATGTTTCCACAAGCTGTACTATTGACGAGCGTTTTTGCCCGATTGCAACATAAAAACAGTAAACACGATCTTTTCCTGTCGAAGACTTTTGATTGATAATGGTATCAATAGCGATGGTTGTCTTTCCGGTACGCCGGTCTCCAATAATCAGCTCTCTTTGTCCTCGTCCAATGGGGATCATGGCATCAATAGCCTTGATACCGGTTTGGAGAGGTTCAACAACATTCTGCCGCTCAATAATGCCCGGACCTTTGACCTCTACCCTGTTTCGGGTTTTTGATTTTATTGGACCAAGACCATCCAGAGGATTTCCCAACGGATCCACAACTCTACCCAGAAGCGCTTTTCCTACCGGTACTTCGACAACTCTTTTAGTTCTTCGTACAATACAACCTTCCTTAACTAATTCATAATCCGAAAAAAGAATAACTCCAACCATCTCTTCTTCAAGATTCATCACCATACCATCAACAATATGGCCTTTTTCTGTATCAATCTCGACCAGCTCCCCTGAAAGAATATGATCAAGTCCCCAGACCTGAGCAATACCGTCTCCTGCCTGAATAACCCTTCCAATATCAACTTCCCCGGCATCAAAGGTAAGACCTGAAATTTTCTTTTTAAGTATATCTACTATTTCTGATGCTTTTATTTCATCTCTCATAAATTATCCTGTTTTAAACGTCTGTGGAGATTTTTTAATCTTCCTGCAATAGACATATCTATAATTCTGTTCTGCCAGATAATCCTGAAACCTCCAAGAAGTTCAGGCAAAATATTTATTTTAAGATTAAGATTTTTGCCGATCCGTTTTGCAATCTGTACTTTTGCCAATGACAAAATTCCCTCATCATGATTGTTTGCCATTTCAAGAAGGACTGTTACGTCACCACCCTTTTTTTCTAACAATTCATTAATAGCAGCAGGCAAAAATGGAATGGCTGAAAGTCGACTGTTTGTTAATGCAATCATAAGAAGCCGTCCTGTTAATTCTTCTATATAAGGAATAAATACGGCATTTATGAATTCTATTTCATCTTTAATATTGGAATGAGGTTTAAGACAAAAACTTTTAATTTCCGGAACATCAGCACAAATTTTTTCAATAAGGTTCATGTCGTTTATTAAATTTTTTGTCCTGCCAGATTCTTCATAACATTCAAGTAATGCCCTGGCATATCTTTTAACAACCAGATGTCCATTCATAATTGTTTTAACAGCTCCTTAACCAATTGACGGTCCTGATCTACTGTAAAGGAGGTCCCAATCACTTTTTCGGATGCCTGACAGACAAAATCAGAAATTTCATCCTGAAAAGTCTGCAGCATAATTTGCCTTTCTTCAATTGTCCGTTCCCGTGCTTGTGAGACTATTTTTTTCACTTCATCATCTGCTTTTTTAATAAGTCCCTGTTTTAAAACATCAGCTTCTTTTCGAGTTTCCAGCAAAATTTGATCCGCTTCTGACCTTGCTTTTTTTATTGTATCTTCATATTCGGAATTAATACTGCCTAACTTTTTTTCAATCTCATTTGCATCATCAATTGATTTTGATATTATTTTTTCCCTGTTCCTGATATTACTCATCAGTGAAGGAAAGAAAAATTTCCAGAGAATCAAAAAAAGAACTCCAAATGCTATCCATGTCCAGATTGCAAGACCAGGTTCAAGTTTAAAAAGTTCCATAATTTCCTACTTAATAAAAATAACAAGGAGAGCAATAATGGCACCAAAAAAAGCAAGTCCTTCAATCAGAGCTGCCATCAGGATCATATTTGCTCTGATCTCCTTTTTTTCCTGAGGCTGCCTTGCTATGGCATCCAAAGCTTTTGATCCAATCATACCAATACCAATGCTTCCACCAACTACCCCCAGGCCAGCCCCAATAACAGCTATTGCCTTGGCCAATAAAGAAATATCCATAAAATCTCCTTGACGAATGTTTATAATGACAATTCAAAAAACTATCATATTTTAATTAACACTAACACATTATCAATTTATAAAAAATTGAACTTATGTAAGTTATTTCTATATATTTATGTCAATTTATTGACATTATATATTCTTTTATCCAGCCAGTCCTATTCCGGAGTACTGGCCATTGTAATAAAAATACAGCTTAAAAGCGTAAATACAAATGCCTGAAGTAAAACAATAAGAACTTCCAGTAAATAGGTAAAAACGGCAAATGGCAGTGACACAAACCCAAAAAAAGGATTGATTACAAAAATCAATACAAGAAAAGAAAGAATGGCAAGATGACCTGCAAACATATTAGCAAAAAGCCGTAAACTTAAAACAAGAGATTTAGTAATAAGACCTATAAACTCCAAAAAAGCTACAAAAAATCCGATAAAAAGATTCGTTCCTTCGGGAAAAAAATGTTTAAAAAATTTAAAAAAGCCCAATTTTTTTATACCTGTAAAAAATATTAATAAAAAAACGATCAGCGCCATTGCGGTTGTGACATTAATATTTCCTGTAGCCGTTTTAAATGCCGGAATTAATCCAAGCAGATTGACAATCAATAAAAAAATAAATTGCGTAAAGAAAAAAGGCAGCCATTTTTCACCTCTTTTTTCTCCCATAATAGGATAGACTATATCATCACGGACAAATAAAACCAGATTTTCAGCGATAATCGCCGGCCCCTTTGGTTTTAAAGTTCCCTTTTTTATCGAAGTAATTAAGAATACAGCAATCATAATAACTGCAAGTACTAGCATTAATGAGTGAATGGTCATTCCAAAGGGCAGCATAATTCCGGTAGCGCCGGGAAATATCTCAATCTCCTTGCTATTTAAGATATGATGAAATAGTGTTTCAGATATATCCAAATCTTTACTTTCGGCAAAGAGATGAAAAGGAGTTATAATAAGAAATAAATAAATAAATTTGCTTATACAGGATCTCATTGTTCTCTTATAACCTGTTTAATTTTATGCAAGTTGTTGTAACTTCTACAAAAACTACATAAAAAAATATTTTTTTGATAAAAATAATAGGAATTATTATAATCCAATTTATTAATATATATAACAAAATTTCAGAGAAGTCAAAAGATACAATCTAAATCAGAAAGATATTTTTGATGATTGCTCTTTTGTTTAAATTTTGTAATAAGGATTTTGCAAGGGAGTTCAATAATATTTATTCCGGCATCTTCTTCTATACCGAAAGTGTTAACAACTATTGTCTTTGGCAGTGAAGGACGACATCTTTATATTGTTTGTAGGACATTTTTTTATAAAAAATCTTCAGTACAATTTGAAGGTTTTTTAAGTACTTCTTGTCCTGATTGTTTAATAGGAAAAATTATAACCGTATTGTTAAAAAAAGAGCAGTTATTACTAAAAAACATGACAATTTTTTTATTTATCATAAATAGCTCTTATCTATTATAAAATAAAAGATATTTTTAGGTCAATTAAAATGAAAAAATTCGTAATACAAAAAATAGCATTCAATAAAAATATATCTCTCCCATCTAATTTAATAAAATGAATAAAATAATAATTATAATACCATGCTAATGTCAGGGGCATTAAAGCAAGATCAATAAGAGGATTAAGTAAAATTTCTGCAAAAAAGAACAAGCAAAAAATTTCACGAGCATTTTTACTTGAACGTGATAGATATATTTATAATGATCTTGCAAGAAGATCCGGGGCAATTATTTTTTCATCATCAAAAGGCGGGGAGTTTT
>CAZYID010000123.1:0-11014 GCA_964646595.1 uncultured Spirochaetales bacterium
TTCAGTAGCTTTTAAACTATTGCAGTCAATATCATATATTAATCCGTCTTTTGCAGTAATTTCAACTGATTTTTTTTCCTCATTGAATTTTATATATCTTATATCTTCAGGTAATTTTCCGGATAAAAAAGGATTTATCTCACATATTCTATTATTATCAGCGACTATTTCCATATTTTCCGGATTATAAATAGTAAAAATATTATCCATAAAAATCCAAATATTTTTAATCCCTCCCAGAAATTTTGCTGTTGATCTTTTTCTTTTAGTATTAATCTTTTTTTCTAATATCAGTTTTCCGGTTTCAACATCAGTTGCCCGAAGATAATAATGTATTTTAACACTTTTTTGTGTAAATCCACCGCTTGATTCATAAGTAATACATTGTTCATATATTCTTAAGCCGATAATTGCATCTTTACCATCAACATAATATAATTGCTGTTTTCCTTTTAAATAATTTAAATCAAATAATGAATTACATCCTCTTATTAAAAATATAAAACTTAAGATAAATAAAATAATAAAAAACGGTATTCCAATTTTATAAGACATAAAAACCTCATTTTTGAATATTTATTTATTATATATTAATTTAATAAAAATTATTAAAAATCATCTAACGAATCCAGTCCACTTAAATGAGATATTTCTCCCCAGCTTTCTAACACCCATGATTTTTCATATGAAAATTTATTTATACTGCCATTAATAAGAGAAAATGTTCTTTTTTGATTAATTGGAATATTTAATGTATGTCTAAAAATACTCTGTAAAATACCGCCATGAGTAACAATTAATAAATTCATACCTTTATAATCATTTACAATTTTATTAAATGTATTTATTGCACGTTCATATCTTTGTTTTGCGCTTTCTCCATTCGGAATTACATAATCAGGATTAGAAGAATTAAATTTATTATATTCTTCCGGATACTTTTCTTTAAATTCATTCATTGTTAGCTCCTGAATAATTCCTAAATGCCTTTCTCTAAGACCCGGTTCATGAATAATTTTATAACTAAATTTTTTATTAATAATTTCTGCAGTTTGCAGAGCTCTTCCTAAATCACTGCTAATAATTAAATCATACTCATTTTTAATAAAATCTCTTATTGCTTGAGCCTGTTTTACTCCATTCTCCGTTAAATTAGAATCAAGTTGTCCCTGCTGTTTGCCTATTTTATTCCACTCAGTTTCACCATGACGAATAATAGTTAATGTTGTTTTCAAATTATTTTTAACGCTCGGGTCTGTCATATCTAATCTCCATCCAATCATTTGGTCGACTTATTGTTTTAAATCCCTGCTTGCTATATACTCCATGTGCATCTTTTGTAATTAATAACCATTGATAAACATCTTTTAAATCATTATGGTTTATAATGAATTTTATCAAATTTTGACCAATTCCTTTTTTTCTAAATTTTTCATCAATAAAAACATCAAGAATATATGCAAACCGTGTTTTATCAGAAATTACTCTTGCATATCCAATTTGAAATCCTTCTGTAGAAAACGCTCCTACTACTAATGCTGAATTTAAAGCACCTTTTTTTACTTCATTTATTTTTATTCCTGGACTCCAAAAAGATTTTGACAGCATATCAGTAACTTTATTAAAATCCATTTTCTTAAATCCATCAATAATCTTATAATCTACTTTTAGTTCCATTTTTTTCCTTTAAAATTATAAATTTAATCCCATATAAATATGAGCACAGGGCACTCCGTCAAAATCTGCTACTTTTGGCAAATATCCCCATTGTTCAAAATTAAACTTTTTTAATAATTTTATACTTCTAATATTTTTCTCTAAAATAATTGCAATTAAGTTTTTAATGCCTAATTTTTTACTTTGTTTTATTGAAAAATCAACTAACTTTGTACCAATTCCCTGCCCCTGATAATCATGATGAATATAATAACTTATTTCTGCAGAATATCTTAATGCTTCTCGTTTTTTTCTGTATTGACTTAACGAAACCCATCCAACAATTTTTTTTTCTTCTTCAGCGACATAAATTGGATGCTTTTTTGGATTATGATCTTTAAACCATTTTATTCTATCTTTTACCTTAATGGGATTTATATCAGCAGTTGATGATTTTGTAATAACTGCCTGGTTATAAATTTCAACAATAAGTTTCAAATCTTTTTTTATTGCCGGTCGTATATTTATATTCATAATAATTAACTCTTTTTTTTATATTATTTTTTAATTATTTCATATTTCATTAAAAAATCATTTAATAAAAAACCGCCAAATACTGTATCAAGTTTTTTTACTTTTTTATAACCGTACTTTATATAAGACTTTATTGCTTTAATATTATCTCTATGAACATTTAAAAGTATTTCTATTGCGTTATTTTTTATTGCATAATTTTTTACATCATCTAATCCTAATTTCCCCAATCCTTTTCCATGAAAATCCGGATGAATATATAACTTATGAAGTTTGCATTTATTTTTTTCAATCATTGAATATGAAATATAACCAATAGGATAATTATTAAGATAAAATATTTTCCAAATTATTCCATTAATTAATTCTTTTTTAATTGTTTCAGTATTATACATTTCTTCCAGCATATAATTAATTTGATCATTACTAATAATCCCGGGGAAATGTAAATTCCAAATCTCTTGAGATAGTTTTTGTAAGCTGTCAATATCATCTTCTGATATTTTTTTTAAAATTAAGTTTTCCATATTAAAATTATAATTTATTTTATTCCTTTTTTTAAACTTAAAATATATTCTTTTATTTCATCACGAACTCGTCTGTAATGATATATTTTTTCATCTTCTGTTTTAGCATCTAAAGCTAATCTTGGCGGATCATCAAAACCTTTATGAATAACTTTGGTTTTTGCAGGGAAAAACGGACAATTTTCATTTGCATGACCGCATACTGTAATAACATATTCAAATTCTTTTATTTCAAGTTCATCAACTGTCTTACTCATATGATCGGATATATCAATACCGGCTTCATTCATTACTTTAACAGCATTTTGATTTAATCCGTGTTTTTCAATTCCGGCAGAATAAACATCAAATTTCTCTTTTAAAAATTTTTTCCCAAATCCTTCTGCCATTTGGCTTCTGCAGGAATTGCCTGTGCATAAAAATAAAATTTTTTCTTTTTGCATAAAAAATTCTTTCTATATAAAATTTCGCATTTAAAAAAAATAAATTATTCGACTAAATACTTTTCTTTTGTAAGCCACAGTTGTTCAATCCTGTACATATGCCAGTAATCATGAAATAAAATATGATTTAATATTATTTCAATATTATAATATTTATATTCATCATGTTCAGCCTTTTTTTTAATATCCTGATCAGTAAATTGATTTATTAATCTCAGTTGTTTTAATCTTAAATCTTTAAAAGCATCTAATGCTTCTGATATTGAGTTATACTTTGTTTCATCGATTTTATCTTTTTCTGGAAAATAAGGTGTTATAATTGGATTCTCTTCATTTTTAATTTTCAATATTCTATCATATAATATTGTTTGTGTATAAACTAAATGAATTACATGCTGTCTGATAGACCAAAACCCTTTTTGTCTAATAATATCTAAATCTTTTTCAGGAATTAATATTAAATAATCAGTAATTACTTTAATAGAATTATTTAAAGATTCAATTAAACTATAAAATTTTGCTTTCATCAAATTATCTCCTTCTATCCTCGGTAAGACAGGTGTCTTGTCTGTCAATTTATCAATCACAAATATTTATTTATAAAATTAATTACCTGCATAAACCAGATTCTTTATATAATAATTAATAATTTTAAAATATATCTAAATTATTATATTTCTAATACTTTTGGAATTGCTTTTATCATCACTCTTCCAATAATAAATCCAATTATTCGTTTATAAATATTTACTTTTGCATCATAAAAAAATTTTGTTTCTTTTTCAAGCCAACCATTTTCAGTCCAATATTCATAATCAGCAGGTAATGATTCTTTTAATTTAAAACCAAATTTTGATAACATAGTTCTCATTGAAATAAAATGTATATAATGTTCAAATTTTGCTTTTTTTCTTTTATTTACAAAAAGCTCTTGATGAAATACTTTAGCTGATTTTTTTAATGTTCTTATATTATTATTTTTTACTTTTTCCTTTATTATAAAAGGAGGTGTAGAAATTCCAACTTTTTCAACAACATCAAATCCCCAGGCATTAATAAATGACATTGAGTTAAGAGTTTCTTTAATTCCCATTCCTCCTGTTGTTACAACAAAAAGAGCTTTTTGCTTAAAAAAACGAGGTCTATGACCATTATAAGAAAATCTATCTATGAACTTTTTAAAAAGTGCTGATACATTCATTCCATACACAGGTGAAGCAAAAATAACTCCATCAGAATCAAGCATCTTTTTCTCTAATGTTTCTCGATCATCTTTTATTGGACATTTATTTTCACCTTTAGACAGACATAAAAAACATCCTCTGCACATTTGAAGATTTATATCCTGTAGAAAAATATATGATAATTCTATATTACCAATTTTTTTTAATTCCTCTTCAATAATATTAACAGCTTTATATGTATTTCCATTTTTCTTTGGGCTTCCTATTAAAGCAATTATTTTTTTCATGATAATAATCTCCATTTTTGTATTTTATATTAAATACTTCAAGGGATATCTTTATTTTATTTTTTTGTGTTCCTGTAATTCATAATTAATAAAACAAGAGATCATAGTTCTATAAATTTTTTCAATAATATCCGGATTCATATCTTGAGCTAAAGATATTTTCCTAACTTTTTCGATAACCTGTTCTACTCTTTTAGGCGCTTTTACCGAATTAGTATTAGTTTTAAATTTAGCGGCTTGTTTTACATATTGACTTCTTTCTGAAATAAGTTTAACAATTTCGTCATCTAATCGATTTATGTTCAACCTTACTTCTTCAATACTTTTGCATTTATTTATTTTCATAATAATACTCCTTTTTTATATTAACTTAATTCATTATTGTTTTGATATTATACATGCATTTTTTAATACAATAATATAATTTTTTATAAAAAAAAAAGCAATTTGAATATTTTTTTTAAATATATAAATTTTAAAATAAAATGCTATAATTTATTTTAAATAATTTTACAGTGTATGAATAATGAATAAAATAATAAAAATTTTAACGGATATAAACCAAATCAATGATTATTTAATCAATGAATGGAAAAAAATCCAAAATCAATCATTATCAAAAAACAACATTTTTACTGTAGCATTATCCGGTGGAAATTCACCTATACCCTTTTATCAAAAATTAGCTGAACAAAAAGATAAATTTAACTGGACAAAAACATTTATATTTATTGTTGACGAAAGATATGTACCTTTTAATCATGATGATAATAATTTTAAAATGATTAGAGAAAATCTTTTAGATATTATTAATATACCTGAAACAAATTTATTTCCTATTAAAACAAATTTACCTATTAATGAATCTGTAATTGATTATGAAAAACGAATTAAATTATTTTTTAATACAGATACTATTCCCAGTTTTGACATAATTTTGCTGGGAATAGGAAATGATGGTCACACAGCTTCATTATTCCCGGGAAATAAAGTTTTGAATGAATCTAAAAAGTTTGTTGCTTCAGTAGAAGATAAAAAAATTAAACAAAAAAGAATTACACTTACATATCCAATTATAAATAATGCAAAAAACATCATCTTTCTTGCAACCGGAACAAACAAAGCAGAAGTCATCAAAGAAATCATAGTAAACAAAAATAAAAAAAATCCTGCATCAAAAGTTAATCCACTAAATGGTAATTTGATATTTGTTTTGGATAAAGATGCAGGAAAAGAACTAATTAAATAATTTTTAATTATTTAACATTTGATTATTTAACTTATTGATAATAATTTCATCAAGAGTTTTATTTAAAAATTTAATTTTAACCTTGTTATCATTAAATAATGACTTTTTAAATAAATTATTACTAATTGCTTTGCCAATATCATTGTATAATCCAGAAAATACTATATAATCAACTCCATTCATTACTCCGGCAGCTGCCCCGCATTCCAATAATATCTGGTACTCAAATATTTTTTTAGCTAATTTATAATCTTTATCCTCATGATTTTTTTTATATAATTCTCTAAAAGTAACATTTTTGTTAAGCAATCCATATATACCGCTTTTATTTAATAACAAATTATTAATTTGCTCAGGTCCCCACTTATATTCGCTGCAAAATTTAATTATAATTCCAGGATCTAATTTACCGGATTTTTTTTCACCAGGCAGACCTTCCATTGGTGTTGATCCACTTGTAATAAATACCGGTTTATTATTAATTATTCCGGCAATTTCAGGATTTTTATTTAAACATATAGAAATTATTTTTATATTATCCTTAGTTGTTTCTTTTTGTATTAAGCTCATAGCAGATTCATGAAATAAACCATTATACCCGGTTCTAATTAATGAAATATTTGCCTTTAAATTAAAGTCCATAGCATAATTTGATTCGTAAACAGGTAATTTTTGAAAAAAAGCTGTTTCAAAAATTATATAAATTGATTTGTTAGTAAATTTTTTTAAACAAGCTTTTATTAATTCTAAAATTAAATTAACCTGTATTGGAGAATCAACAAGTACTTTGGCGTATTTCCTAAGCATTAAATTACTTATTTTAACAACAGATGTCTTAAATTCTTTTCCCCCATAAATAGAATGAATTATTATATTATCAATTGACATTTCTTTTTCATTTTTTTTATGATATTCATTAAACTGGTCTAATATAGAATATAAATTATTTGTTTTTTTTTGATAATTTCCAGTGGAAATTTCATTTTTATAAATAAGATTATCATTTTCCAAATAATGATATTCAATTGATAATTTCTTAGGGTAAAATATTATTGTTTTCATATTTTAATTCCTTTTGTCTTCAATACTGAATAACAGTTACGTGCTATTTCCAACTCTTCATTGGTTTTAATTACTAAAATTTTTACTTTGCTTTTTTTGTTTGAAATATCATTAGGATATTTTTTAATATTTTTATTTTTTTTCTCATCTAAACCTACTCCAAAAAAATCCATATGTTCACAAATTAATTTTCTGATATATGGCACTTCTTCACCAATGGTATCTGTTAAAATAATTGCATCAAGAGGCGAACAAATTGTTATATATGAACCCAAATATTTTTTTATACGCCAGATATAAGTTTGTAAAATATTGTTTAACTGCTCAAAATCAATATTTTTATTAGGTAAAATATCTCTAATATCCGCTGATTTTCCGCTTAATCCTAAAACACCGCTTTTATTATTCAATAGTTTATCTATTTCATTAACTTCGCAATTATTAATTATCAGCAATTTTAATACAATAGCAGGATCAATATCGCCGCATCTTGTACTCATAATCAATCCCTGCAATGGAGAATATCCCATAGTATTATCAATAGACTTACCATTTTTTACAGCGCATAAACTTGCACCTCCACTACCTAAATGACAGCTTACAACATTTAATTTATGCAAGGGGATGTCTAAATATTTTGCTGCTTCTTTAACAACGTAAAAATGACTTGTTCCATGAAAACCATATTTTTTTATTTTCAAATCATCCTGTATTTTTTTAGGAATAGTATAATAATATGCATAGTCTGGAATTGTTGAATGAAATGCTGTATCAAATACAAGTATTTGTGGGACCTTAGAACATATTGTACTACAAGCTTTAATTAATTCTATTGCCGGTGGATTATGAATTGGAGCAAGAGATCTTGTTAACATTAATTTATTTAAAACTTCTTTTGTAACTATTGCAGGTTTTTTAAAAAAATCTCCACCATGCACCAATCTATGTCCAAATATATCCGGTTCTGCTGCATTAGAATTATTTATTATATTTAATACTTTTTCAAAAGCATCTTTATGATCGATCATTTCAGTAATTATTTTTTCTTCTTTATTATTATATCTATGAATAATTCTAGCAGGTTCAGAAGTTTTTGGTCCAATTCTCTGCGCCTCTCCGCTTAATATTTCATTTTCTTCAGGCATGGAAATCAATCGATATTTTAATGAAGAACTTCCACAGTTAAAAATCAAAATATTCATCAAAAATTCTCCTTATTAAATTTCATCTGATGTCCAGCCAAATACAGGTACTCCAATTAAAGAATGAACAATACTAGCTGTTCCGTAAACACATTCAGTAATTTTATCAATTTCAACGCATTCATTAACTTCATGTGCATTTTTTTCATCTCCGGGACCAAAACCAATAACCGGAATATTAAAATCATTTGATATTACACTTCCAGCAGTTCCCATTCCTAATTTTTTTAATTTCCATTTTCCTCTTTTAACTTCTAATCCGGCTGCTTCCAAAGACTGTCCAGTCCTTTGTATTAAATAACCAAAAGGATCTGTTTCCCAAGCATTAGATACATACTTTATAATTGTATTTATTCCGGTATATAATTTTTGTTTTTCTTCATGAACTTTTACCTGTACATCCACATTTGGATAAACTGATAATAAATTTCCATTGTTATTAATTTGTTTTAAAAAATCTGTATAATGTTCATTGCCTGTTAATCGTTTGGAACAAAGTATTTCATTATAAGTATTTTTTTTTGATTTTCTTGAATCTAATTTTTTTACAAATAAGTTTTCTATGTTAATACTGTTATTATTTGCTGAATTACTGATTGAACTAAAATTATCATAAATTTTATTTACTGAATTAATTACTTCATTACTGTTATTACCGTCAATTACTATGTCATACTGAGCCCAACCATCATGTCCATAATAAATATTCAAATCTGTTGGTTCTCCTAAAATAACGTAATCCGGTTTTAAATTTAATTCTTTTAAAGTCTTTTTTAACAAAGATTTTATACCTACACTTAATCCATTTTCTTCTGCAACTGTAGCTGCAACAATTAGATTACCATTTAATGGCAATAAACTATTTTTTAGTAATGCACCTGTAAATATTTGAGCAGCTAAGCCGGCTTTACAATCAGATGCTCCAAGTCCAAAAATTTTATTATTTTTCTCTACAGCTTTATAAGGATTATTAATCCATTTTGTTTCATCAGACGGGATTACAGTATCCATGTGACAATTCAATAACACTGTTGGAGAATATTTTCTTCCATAAATTATTCCAATTACATTACCAGAAGAATCTTTAAATACTTTATCGTAACCTAATTCTTCCATCTTTTTTTCACATAAGTCTGCTGTTTTATCTTCATGCAGACTATGACTTTTACAGTTAATTAATTGTTTAGTAAAATTAATTACGTCATCTTTTAAAAAATCATTTCTTGATCTTAAAATATCATACATTTTTTGCCTCCAAAAAATTGTTTATTCAATATTTTAAAGCAATATGTATGCCACATGAATAATTTATACTTCTATCTTATTATTATGAAAGAAGTTACACTGCTATATTATTAAATTGACAAATTAAAAAAAATATTTCAAAATGAAATATAACGTTTCATTTTGAAAGGAATATATTATGAGGGCTAATCAGATAAAACTTGAAGAAATGATAAATTTTAATGAAGGCAATTTAGATTTTCAAGGAAGACGGTTAGTAATCCATGATATGCATTCTTTTGCACAAATAAGAAAAGATTTAGTTGAAATGGTAGGATTTGAAGATGCTCAAAGAATATTAACAAGATTTGGTTTTCATTGGGGACAGGCTGATGCATCAGCAATGAATAGAATTTATAACTGGGATAATTTAAAAGAATGGATATTATCAGGACCAATTCTTCATACTTTAGAAGGAGTTGCTAAAACTGTTGTTAAAGAATTGTCAATTGAACAAAATTCTTTTCATATGGAAATTATTTGGAATAATTCCGGAGAAGCAATGGAGCATTTATCAGAATTTGGATTTTCTAAAGTACCAACATGTTGGATATTAACAGGTTATGCAAGTGGATTTACGTCATTTTGTATGAAAAAAAATATTTATTTTATTGAAAAAAAGTGTGTTGGTAAACAAGATGCTACCTGTTATGCTATTGGAAAAGATATTGATTCATGGGGACAAGAAATTACTCCTTTTCTGGCTTATTATAAAATTGAGGATATTAAAGGGAAAATAATCAAATTAAGAAATGAAATTAAAAATAAAAATCAAATATTAAGAGAACAAAAAAATAAAATAGATTTATTGCAAAAACCGATAAAACCTTTTTTAGAAGAAATTCATTCAAAATCATTTCAAAAAATTTTAAATATTGCCAATCGTGTATCAAAATTTGATACATCAATTCTGATAACAGGAGAAACAGGAGTAGGAAAAGAAGTAGTTGCAAAATATATTCATAATCTTTCAAAACGAAACCATGACCTTTTTTTAGCTATAAATTGCGGGGCTTTACCCGAAACTTTAGCTGAAAGTGAACTTTTTGGACATAAAGCCGGTTCATTTACCGGCGCAATAAAAGATCAAATAGGCTTATTTGAGCAAGCTAAGGGAGGAACTATACTTCTTGATGAAATCGGAGATATATCATTAAATCTACAATTAAAAATATTAAGAGTTTTGCAGGAAAAAGAAATTATTCCAATTGGTGATAATAAACCAAGAAAAATTGATGTTAGAATACTTGCTGCAACTAATAAGAATCTAGAAAACTATGTAAAAGATGGTAAATTCAGAGAAGATTTATATTACAGATTAAAAGTTATTGAGATTAAAATCCCGCCTTTAAGAGAAAGAAAAAAAGATATAATCACACTAACAAGATATTTTGTAAATTTCTTTTCTAAGAAATTAGATTTATCTAAATTAAAACTTCATGTAAGTTGTTATAAATTTTTAGAAAAATATGCATGGCCGGGAAATATAAGAGAACTTGAAAACGTGATCGAAAGAGCTGCAGTTTTGTCAGAAGATAATATAATTTTACCGGAACATCTCCCTGATGAAATAACTAATAATTCAA
>CAZYID010000124.1:0-1357 GCA_964646595.1 uncultured Spirochaetales bacterium
TTCATAAGTAATTTATTTTATAATGTCCCCTCTCTTAATTCTAAGAGAGGGGAAGAGGGATTGTATGAATTTTAGTGAAATAAAAGATAATGCAAAAAAATTATCACGTGAATTAAGAAATAAATCAACTAGTGCAGAGAGAATATTATGGACATATTTAAGAAACAGGAAACTGGATAATTTGAAATTTTTAAGACAACATAGAATTTTTTTTAATTTTGAAAATGAAATTAGATTTTTTATTGCTGATTTTTATTGCGCGAGTAAAAAGTTAATAATAGAAGTGGATGGTGATATTCATTTAAATAGACAAGAAGAGGATTTAATTAGAGAAAAAATAATTAAAAGTTTGGGATATAGAATAATAAGATTTAATAATAAAGAAATAATAAATAATCTTGAAGGAGTAATAAATAAAATAAAAATAAATATTTAACTCAAATATAACCCCCTCTCTTAGAATTAAGAGAGGGGGTAGAAGTTAAATAATTAATAATAAATTTAATTAAATCATGGGGGTGAGTTCACTAAATAAAAGGAGGAAAAAATGAATTCTGGATATATTTTATTAATTGAAGATAATGAAGATGATGTTAAATTAACTCAAATGGCATTTAAAGAAAATAATATTAAGAACGAATTAGTAATTATTTACGATGGAGCAGAAGCATTGGATTATATTTTTTGTAAAGGCGCTTATTCTGACAGAGATATTAATAATATTCCAGTATTAATTTTACTGGATATTAAACTTCCAAAGGTAGACGGTATCGAAGTGCTAAGAAAAATACGCGCTAATAAAAGAACAAAATTAATCCCTGTTGTTATTTTAACCTCGTCAAACGAAGAAAAAGATATTATCAATGGATATAGTCTGGGATGCAACAGCTATGTTCGAAAGCCGGTTAATTTTAATGATTTTTCAACTGCGATGAAGCATTTAGGTTTATACTGGCTGGTTATTAATGAAAAACCGCCTAAAATTACGGAGTAAAAAATGGCTAAACCAATCAGGGTATTACTTGTAGAAGACTCAGAAGATGATGCAATGCTTGTTGTTCTTACATTAAAAAACCAGGGATATGAACCGTATTATAAAAGAGTTGATACAAAGAAAGAGTTGGAACACTTATTAGACAAGGAAAATTGGGATATTGTTATTTCAGATTACGCAATGCCTCATTTTAATGGGGCTGAAGCATTAGAACTGGTAAAAAAGAAAGAATTAAACCTGCCTTTTATAATTATTTCCGGTACAATTGGTGAAGATACTGCTGTAGATATGATTAAAAAAGGCGCCAATGATTATATTATGAAAGATAATCTAAAACGGCTTATTGGTTCTATTGAAAGAGAA
>CAZYID010000124.1:1457-10953 GCA_964646595.1 uncultured Spirochaetales bacterium
TATCAGGGTATTATTGAAGATATAACTGATCGAATAAAGATAATGAAAGAATTAATAGAGTCAGAAGAACGTTATAGAACTTTATTTAATAGCGCCGGACAAGGAATACTTGTTGCAGATATTGAAACTAAAAAGTTTATATATGCAAATCCGGCAATTTGTAAAATGTTTGGCTACACAGAAAAAGAACTGCTTTGTTTATCTGTTATGGATATTCATCCTAAAGAGTCTCTTGAGTATGTTATCTCTGTATTTGAATCCCAGGCAAGAGGTGATATAGAATTGGCTTCAAATATGCCCTGCATAACAAAAAATGGTAAAATTTTTTATACTGACATAAATACAACTTTATTATCATTTGATAATAGGGAATGTAATATTGGTTTTTTTACAGATATAACTGAAAAAAAGAAAGCAGAAGAAGAAATAAAAAAATTATCAAAATTTCCGGCTGAAAATCCAAATCCGGTTCTGCGTATTAGTAAAGATAATATTTTATTGTATGCTAATAATTCGGCTTTTTCAATGCTGCCCGTATTGAAATTACAAATAGGCAAACCAGCGCCTGAAGAATTAAAAAATGTAGCAAACCAAGCTTTTAATAAACAAGAAATATATGATACAGAAATTATATGCTGTGGAAAAACATTTTTAATTTCTGCTCATTCTTCAGAGGAAAAGGATTATGTTAATATTTATGCAAGAGATATAACCGACCGTAAAAAAACAGAATTAATATTGCAAGAAAATGAAAGAAAGTACAGGGAATTGGTTGAAAATATCAATGACTGGATCTGGATTATAGATCAAAATTGTGTTTTTTTATATTCAAGTTCAAAAGTTAAAGATATACTGGGATATGAAGCAATTGATATAGTTGGAAAAAGTATATTTGATTTTAAACCGCCTGATGAAGTTAAACGTTTTTCTAAAATATTTAATGACATTGCTGAAAAGAAAACTTCATTTTCCAGATTAGTAACTAACAGTTTACATAAAAACGGCAGTATTAAAATCCTTGAAAAAAGCGGCAATCCAATTTTAGATAAAAAAGGTAATTTGGTGGGGTATAGAGGTATAGACAGAGATATTACAGAACAAAAGAATCTTGAACAGCAATTATTTCAATCACAAAAAATGGAATCAATTGGACTGCTTGCAGGCGGAATTGCACATGATTTTAATAATCTTTTAATGGCAATAATGTCATACAGCAAATTAATAGAAATGAAGCTTGAAAAAGATAGTCCTTTGAAAGTATTTATTACAGAGATACTTGAGGTTTCTAAAAAAGCAACTAATCTTATACAAAATCTTCTGGTATTCAGCAGAAAGCAAATAATAAATTTAAGCCCATTAGATTTGCATGATTTACTTAATGAAATAATACAAACCGTATCACACATTATTAGAGAAGACATTGAGTTAAAAATAAAATTTACAAAAGATAAAATTATTTCTACGGTTGACAATAATGCATTAAATCAGGTATTCTTAAATCTGGTAACAAATGCGTGCGATGCAATGCCGTCCGGAGGAACTATAGAAATTAAAACAGAAATTATTGATATTGATGACGAATTTATTAAAATACACGGTTTTGGTGAAATCGATAAATATGCTTTAATTTCTGTTTCTGATACAGGTCTTGGAATGGAAAAACAAGTATATGAAAAAATATTTGAACCATTTTATACAACAAAAGAGGTAGGAAAAGGAACCGGTCTTGGTCTTTCAGTATCATACGGAATAATAAAACAGCACAATGGATTTATAAATGTATACAGTGAAAAAGGAGAAGGCACAACATTTAAAATTTACCTCCCTTTAGTAAATAAGGGATCAGAGAAAAAGAAAAATTTAAAAAAAGATTTATCCATAATAAAAGGAAATGAAACAATATTGATGGTTGAAGATGAACAAAATGTAAGAAAATCTTTAAAAATTATATTGGAAGATGTTGGATATAGCATTATTGAAGCTGTTGACGGAAAAGATGCAATAGAAAAATATAATATCAATAAAGATAAAATAGATTTAATTATTTTGGATTTATTAATGCCGAAATTAAACGGGAAAGAAGTTTATAATAATATAAAAAATAGAGCGCCGGATACTAAATTTATTTTTATAAGCGGGTATACCGCAGAAACAATTATAAATAAAAATATTTTCGATAAGGAAATTAATTTTATTGCAAAGCCAGTCTTTCCGGATAAATTATTAAAAAAAATAAGGGAGGTATTGGATAAATGAAAAATAATAATAAAGAAGGATTGATCCTTGTTGTTGATGACAACCAGGATGTTCTTAATTCTCTTTCTCTGCTGTTAAATGAATATGGCTGCGAGGTCATAAAATGCGACAATCCTAAAAAAGCTCTGGAGGAATTTCAAAAAAGAAAAAAAGAAATTATTTTAGTTATTTCTGATATTAAAATGCCGGAAATCTCCGGTGTTGAACTGCTCAACAAAATACATGCTATTGATCTCAATATACCTGTAATATTAATGACTGCTTATCCGCAAATTGAAACCGCAATTGATGCAATTAAGGGCGGAGTATATGACTTTATTATAAAACCTTTTGTTTTTAAGCAAATCATTAATTCTGTAGAAAAAGCAATAATGTTAGGAAGTCTTATTAAATTCGAAAAAAATTATAAAGAAATGCTTGAAAAAAATGTTAAAGATAAAACAAAAGAGTTATCCAATGCATTAAAACAATTAAAAGGTTATAACGAGGAAATATTACATAGATTATCAGCTGTTGCTGAATACAGAGATACTGATACAGGCAAGCATACAAAAAGAATCGGACTTTTATCACAGAAAATTTCTGAAGCAATGGGAATGAGCAATGATTTTATTGAAAATATCAGATTAACAAGCACAATGCATGATATTGGTAAAGTAGGTATACCGGACAATATTCTTTTAAAACAGGGGCCCTTAACTCCGGAAGAATTTGATATTATAAAGACCCATACAACTATGGGAGCTAAAATGCTTTCAGGTTCTTCTTATCCTTATATCCAGGAAGCTTCTACAATAGCGCTTACTCATCATGAAAGATGGGATGGAACCGGTTATCCGCAGGGCTTAAAAGGAGAAAAAATTCCAATTGAAGGAAGGATTGTTATGCTTGTTGATCAGTATGATGCATTAAGAAGTCAGAGACCATATAAGCCGGTATTTGATCATAAAAAGGCATATGATATTATAGTAAATGGAGACGGGAGAACCAAGCCGGAGCATTTTGATCCAAAAATTTTAAAAGCATTCATTGACTCATCTGAAACACTTGATGAAATATTTATAAAGAATAAATGAGTTGAATAATAGGTTAGTTTTTATTATTTATATTTTAGGAATATTCAGAAAAGAATTATTAATTAACAACATTAAAAAGTCCAAACAGTTAAAGTCTGATATCTGGAAAGTAAATTATCATTAATATAAAAATTATCCGGATTATATTTTATTGGGCTTGGGATTATAGTTATCAATTTATTTATTTCATCTTTATTTAGGTCGTAAAAAGATTTGCTGTAATAATAATAAGATGCCCTGCCAATTCCATAAATCCCGTTTCCAAATTCTATATAATTAAAATATAATTCCAGTATTCTTTTTTTTGGCAGAATTAAGTCAAGTTCCAATGCAATTACTATTTCTAAATATTTTCGCAGATAGTTTTTTTTAGGAATTAAAAATAAGGTTCTTGCTAATTGTTGAGTTATAGTACTTCCTCCGCTATGTTTATAGCCCAGTCTTTTGTTTATATTATACGCTCTTGTTATAGCTTCCGGATCTATGCCAATATGTTTGTAAAAATGTTCATCTTCTACTCCAATTACATTAGCCTGGATTCTTTTAGGGATATATTTTAAAGGGATAAATATAATTTTATTATTTTTTTGTTTTCTCAAACCATTTCGAAAAATCATTAAAGAAGTTATTTTAGGATTTAAAAAAGTTAAGAGTATTGATAATATTAAAATAATTAATACTATAAATTGATGAAGACAAACAAAAATAATAAATGAATATTTAAGGATTTTAAACAGAAAATTATTTTTTTTGGGTCTAGATTTTATCCTTTTTTTAAAATAATAAAATTTTTTTGATGAATTTGCTTTAAAAGTATTAATTTTATTTTTATACTTTTTAATAAAATTATTAAATTTTGATTTCTTTTTTTTCATATCAGGTAATCTTTTATTAATTAAATATTAAGAATTTTATTGTTAATATAATATTTAGAGGATTTAGTAAAACTAATTTTATAAAATTTTACTCTTTTTATACCAAATAACATATAATATAATTATTGTTTAAATTTGAAAATTAATTTGAAAAATATATTTAATGTTAAGATAAGAAATTTTATTGAAAATTGATTTAATAAATTGATATTATTTATCAAATTTATTCTTCCTTCTTTTTATTTTCTATGATTTTAGATAATCTGGTAATATCATCTTGTGATAAATTATTTTTACTTATTTCAAGAACTGCTGCTACTGTTTCTTCTATCGAATTATTGAAATAAGTAGTAATGATATTTTTTAATGCTAAAACACTTGCTTTCTTTTTTGAAATAACAGGAAAATAAATATATTTTAATCCTTCTTTCTTTATTTTAAGAAATTCTTTATTTACTAATATTTTTAATAAAGTACGAATTGCCGAATAACTTGGAGGATCAGGCATTTCATCCTGAACCTGTTTTGCGCTTAATTGTTCTTTTTTATAAATAATATCCATTATTTGACGTTCTCTTTTACTTAGTTTTAAATTTTTATTATCTTCCATTTTACTTCCTTTCATTTATTAGGTTAATATTTTAGCACAACCGAATAAAAAAAGCAATTTTTATTAATGCTTGCTTTTTTTATTCAGATAAAATAAAATACATTTATATTATATTTGTATTTATTTAAGCGAAGTAATAATGTAGGTGGTTTTTTTAATATGGATAAAGAGTTTAATTTTGAAATCAGATTTTCAGATGAATTTAAGACAGTTATTACGGTAACGGGATTTTTAAATTCTAATTCAAAAGATGAATTTTCAGACAAATTGCTTGAATATAAAGAAAAATCAAAAAATTATATTTTTGAAATAAGTGAATTAGAGTATATTTCAAGTTCCGGAGTTGGATTTTTTATGGAACTTTATGAGATAATAAAGGAAAAAGGAGGGGATATTTGTTTTGTTGGAATGAGTAATGTCGTAAGAAGAGTATTTGATTATATGGGGTTTTTATCTTTTTTTGGTGATAAAAAAACATTAAGTGAAGCTGAGAATTTTATTAAATAGCTTAATTTTTTAAAATAGAATTTAAAATTTCACTAAACTTTTTTATTGTAAAAGGTTTAATAACTACTCCTTTAAATCCATAATTTTTAAAGTTTGAAAGAACTCTATCATTTGAATAACCACTGGTTACAATAGCTTTAATTTTAGGATCTAAGGTTAAAAGGTGTTTTATTGTTTCTTTGCCGCCTAAACTTCCTGGAATTGTTAAATCAAGTATTACACAATCATATGGATTATTTTCATTTTTTGCTTTTTCATATTTTTCAATAGCAGAATATCCATTTTTTGCAAGATCAACATTATAGCCTAGGAATTTTAAAGTTTTTTCTGCCATTTCTAAAATAATTTCATCATCGTCCATGTATAAAATATTGCCTTGTCCTTTTAATATAATATCATCTTTGTTTATCTCTATCAAATCATTATTATTTTTTTTTGCTTTTGGTAAATATATAATGAAATTTGTTCCTGCTCCTTCTGTTGAACTAGCTTCAATAAATCCGTTATGTTTTTTTATAATTGAGTAAACTGTTGCTAAACCAAGACCTTTACCTGTGTTTTTTGTGGTGAAAAAAGGGTCAAATATCTTAGGTAAGTATTGTGCCGGTATTCCATGTCCGTTATCATTGAAGATTATTCTTACATATTCACCTTGTTTGATTTTAGATTTATTATTATTGTTTTTAAAAATATAGTTTTCTGCGATTACTTCTAATTTCCCCCCATTCTGCATAGCTTGACGGGCATTAATTGTTAAGTTGTTAAAAACTTGGCTAAGTTGTCCTTCATCAAAATTTAGCAAATATAAATTTTCATCAATTTTTAAATTGCTTATTACATTAGAACCTCTTAAAGAAAAACTCACGCTGTCCTGTAAAATTTTATTAATTGGACCTACTTTTTTAATTGGTGTTCCACCCTTGGCAAAAGTTAAAAGCTGATCTGTTAATTTTTTTGAATTATATATTCCTTTTTCAGCGGAAAGTAATAATTCTTTAAGGTCTTTATTATCTTTTGAGTAGTATCTTGCTAAATTAATATAACCAAGAATTATAGTTAAAAGGTTGTTAAAATCATGCGCAATTCCTCCTGCAAGGACTCCTAATGATTCTAATTTTTGAATTTTTCTCATCTCTTCGTCTATTTTATTTTTTTCAGTAATATCTCTAAAGACAATAACTACTCCAATAATATTACCCTCTTGATCATTTATAGGAGTACTGGTTTCGGAAATAGTTTTTTCACTTCCATTTTTTGAAATTAAAAGGGTATTATTATTTAGATTTTCTGTTTTTTTATTCTTTATTATATTCATAATAAAATTTTTATAAGGTTTTTTTGAATCTTCATGAATAATATTAAATACTAATTCTAGATTTTTACCTTTTGCTTCTTCCAATGCCCATCCGGTAAGTTTTTCAGCAGCATTATTTAAAAGAACTACATTTCCTTTAATATCAGTTGTAATAACAGCATCTCCAATGCTTTTTAAAGTAATTGAAAGTCTTTCTTTTTCATCAGCTAAAGCTTTTTCCATTTTTTTGTAATCTGTTATATCACTGATTACTCCGCCAATTGCTAATAAGTTTTTACTTGCAGAAAGAATTGGTCTCCCTTTTTCCATTACCCATTTTTCATTTCCGGAAGCTGTTTTAATTCGATATGTAATAAGATAGGATGAATTTTTTTTGATTGCTTTTTTTAATTCTTTTTTAACATATTCTCTATCCTCATGATGAATAAGCTTATCATAAGTAATGACATTATTATCAATTATATCGTTAGGATAATATCCGGTTAGATCTAAACCGCCTTCACTAATAAACTGCATTTTTCTTTGTTTTTCGTTTTTTGCTAAATAGATAATACCAGGGATATTACTAATCATTGTAGAAATGAGTCTTTGGCTTTCTCTTAATTTTTTTTCAGCAGTTTCGTATTCAGCAATATCAGTTATTATGGCAATTAATTTATTTGATGTTTTTATTATTTTTTTAAATGTCACATTAACTAAAAATTCTTCACCTGTTTTTTTAAATGCTCTCCAGATAAAGTTTTTTTGAGAATCAAAGTGGTACTGTTTATTTTTTAATATAGTATTAATGTCATTTTTATAAAAAATATCTTTAAGATAAATTTTATTATTTTTATTAAAACCAAATTTTTTTAAAAAAACATCGTTAAAATAAATAATTTTTTCATTTTTTGAAAAAACAATAACACAATTGCTTATAGATGAGCAAATTTTATTAATCAATGAAAATTTTATTATTAAAAATAAATTTAATAGAGCAAAAAATAATATAATGCTAAATAAAAGCAAATAAAACCACATTTAATAATTCCCTTTTAATAATTATTAATTATAATTTTTCAATTAGAAATTGTCAAAATTTAATGTATTTTGTAAGATAATTATTACATAAAATATTCAATAAATACTGCCCTTTATTATATTTTCGTCATAAATATATGAATAAACATTAATAAAATAAATTTTTTAATAAATAATTTTATTTTAAAAAAGGGATTAATAAAAATAATTATTTACTTTTTTAAAAATAATGTTAATATGCAGAAATTTTTTTGAAAGGTAGAATTATGCCATATTTTTATTTTTTTCAAAATGATGGATCCTGCAAATGGATGCAGGATGAAATTAATATAAATTACCCTAAGTATTTAAAAGATCCAATTGAATATAATGGTAAAAAGATTAAATTTTATGTTATTTTGGACTGGGTAATTAAAAAAGATAAAGGTGTGGATATTAAATGGGTAAATGAATCAAAATTAAATTATGTTAATTCATTAGATGATTTACCTGAAAATTCCGGAATATATATTACAGGTTATGATGCAGATTTGTCTGATTTAGAAAAAGCAAAAAAAAAGGGTATACCAATAATTGAAAATCCATGCCCATGGATTAAACAGTTAAAAAAACAATTATTAAATGTTAATCAAAAAACTCATCAATGTGTTTTTTTACTTGATAAAGGACATATGATTTATGATTCGTATAAATATATTTTTAATAAAGATATAATTATAATAAATGAAAAAAATTATAAAGAAGAAATTAAGAAAAATAGAAATAAGAAACCGGTACATTTAATTTCATATGCTACTTTTAGGAAGAAAGATGTTTTAAATGTGATAAATTTTATTAATGAAATTTATCCTGATCCTAATAATATAATTGAAGGATATAAAAAAACATTATGCCAATGGACAAAAAAAGGATTATTTGAAGAAATTCAAAAGGTTAAAAATGACAATATTATTAATAAGATATGGATTATATGCAGTAGTGTGAGTAACAGATCTACAATGTCAATTATTAATGAAGTAAGGGATTATAATATTGTACCTTTTATTATAAAAAAAATTGAAGATTTACCTGAAAGTATTGAAGCTGAAGATAGGATTGGAATTATTATGTCGCCGATTCCAATGCAAAAAAGGGAGCAAAACATAAGAGAATATATTGCTAATACATATAAAATTTAAATTTATAATTGATTTTATTATAAATATTCTCTTTCTAATTTCACGTAACAAAATCTTTTTATTGCATTTTTAAAATTAACTTTATCATCCTCATCCATTTCGAATATTTTAAATCCGGCTCTAAAATTACTTGAACTTAATTTATCATGATTAATAGAATGCCATCTTAATTCACATTTTCCATGAATAAAACCTATTTCTTGAAAAAAAATAAAAAATTCAAAAATTTTATCATTATTTGTTAATATTTTTTCTTCAACTTCAAGCTGAAACCCGGTATCAGAAATATCAATTATTTTATATAAAAATTTTTTATTTTTTTTATTTTTTAATGATAAATTTTTATAGTACATACCGGACGGAGAAAATCTTGGATAAATTTTGTGATTTTGATTTGTTTTTCTAATTTGTTTAAACATTTCATTACTGATTGATCTTCCTTTGTAATTTATAACAACGGATTTGATGTTATTTTGATAAAAAAAAATATTAGTATCTATTTCTTTCCATGATCCATCTTTTCTTATCTTTTTTTTATTTATTTTTGCGATCATTTTTATTGGATAATTTAATTCTAAGTAATTTTTAAAATCAACCTGGATTCCGCTTAATATAAAAGAGATGCCTTCTAAAGGAATTTTTCCGTAAATATGACATAT
>CAZYID010000125.1:0-10862 GCA_964646595.1 uncultured Spirochaetales bacterium
TTACAAAACAAAATATCAGACAATCAATCAGAAAAACAATTACCTTTGTTTTATTTTTATTATACCCAGTAATTATGTTTTACTTCTCACCTTATATAATTATTGAAGCAGCATCAAAAGGTTATGCCTCAGGCTCTTTTATCATATTTATTGCTTTATTTATATCTTCTCTTTTTTTAGGTAGATTTTTTTGCGGATGGTTATGCCCTGGAGCTGGCATGCAAAATCCTTTAATTGAAATGAATGTAATTACAAAGCCAATTAAAAAAAGAGCATGGATTAAATTTTTAATATGGATACCTTGGATTATTTATATAATATTTGTATTCTACATGTCAGGTAGTTTTAAAGGATTTAATTTCTTTTATAATATAGAAAATTGGATATCAATTGATAAATCATGGAAATATATTATTTATTATTCAGCAATCACACTGATATTAGTTTTAAATTTTATTTTTGGCAAACGTGCATATTGTAAATATTTATGCCATGTAAGTCCATTTATGATAATTGGGAGAAAAATAAGAAACATTTTAAAATTTCCAGCATTATTTCTTAAAGCAAATAAATTAAAATGCAAAAGCTGTAATGAATGCAGTAATAATTGTCCAATGAGTATTGATGTATATAATAATGTTCAAAAAGGTAATATGGAACATTATGAATGTACATTATGCGGAATATGTGTGGATAATTGCCCAAACAAAGCTATATCATTTTCATTTGGGAAAAATAATCCAGTTTAAATTTATTAAAAACATTTAAACTAATCCCTAGATAGTAAAGTTGGATTATCCTTTTTTATTATATCTATTATCTCATAGATAACTTCAATTGCTTTTATACCATCATTTAGTGATGATATAAGTTTATTTTTTCCATCTAAAAAATCTATACAGTTATTTATCATATTCGAAAAATATAGAGTTTTTTTAGGTCTCTTTATTTTTTTTTGCCTGACAAGAGATCTAAAATTTGAATAATAAGGTGATGATGTACTATAATAAACATTAAAATATCCATTGCCGATTACAATTCTTCCGTGTTTACCTTTTATGTCCAGCTCAAATCCAAAATAATCTTTTTGACCATTAAACTCAAAATTTATCATTTTATCTTTTTTTATAATATAATGTAAAAACAATGAAAGAACTTCATTTTTTTTATTAGTAATAACATTATCAATAATTGGTTCACTTAAATTAAAACCAAACAAATAATGAATTATATCAATAATATGTGTTCCGTCATGCATTAATAAACAAGAACCGTCTTTTCCACTTTTTTTATGCCATACTTTCATTCCGGACCATAAACTTGCGTTTACTGATTCAATCTTACCAATTTTATTTTTTTTCAGTAAGTCCTTTAATATAACATAATCTTTAGAAAACCTTCTTTCATGGTTTACTAAGATTGGAATTTTATTGTAGTCAGCTTCTTTTTTTATTATTAATGCTGATTCTAAATCAGGGGCAATAGGTTTTTCTAAAATAATTAAACCAGGTTTATATTCTATAACTTTTAATGTTACTTCTAAATGTGAAATTTCATCAACTGCAATTACAATAATATCAGGTCTTTCATTTTCCATTAACTTTTTATAATCTTTATATTTATTTGCTTTTGGATATTCTTTATGCCATAAAATTAATCTTTCTTGATTATTATCACAGCCGGCAATAAGTTTAATTCTTTTATTTTTTGCTAATGCAATAGAATGTGATGCTGGTTGTTCTCTTTTTTTATCTTTTTGCAATAGGTACCCAATTCTTCCGGTCCCAATAATTGCTGCTTTATAAATTGTCATTTAATACCACAAAAATCATTATATTAATAAATATACCAAAAAATTAAATGAAATACAAAAAATAAAAATAAAAAAAATTGTTATAGTATTAATCAAAAAAACATTAAAAACTATTAAAAATAAAATATTTGAATTATTAAAAAGAAATGATAACAAAATTGCAATAAAAAAAATTAAAGAACCCAATTATAACTTAAAAATAATCAACTTGAAAAAACATTATAAAACAAAAAATAAAAAGTAAAAGTATAAATTAATGCAAAAATTATTCCACCAATAACTTCCGTTGTTGTATGCGCTATAATAGCCGGAAATTTTATAGAATCCTTCAATGTCTTATCTTTTTCTACAACTATTCTTAAAATATTATTTAACTTATCTATTGTGCCTCGTAATCTAATAGCATCAGTTAATATAATAGCTGAAAGTACAATAGCAAATGCAAAAAAAGGATGCCTCCATCCAAAATTAGGATCTAGAGCTACTCCAAACACTAAAGAAGTTATAAAAACAGTATGGCTGGAGGGCATTCCCCCATAATTTGCCATGTTTTTAAAAGAAATTTTTTTCGTCTTTATTGAATTTATTATGACTTTAGCGATCATAGAAGCAATTTGTGATGAGCAAGCTAAAATTAATAATCTATTAAATGGAGAATAAATAATCTGATATAATTGCCCTAAAAGCATAATAAAATTATCATGTATATTCATGTCGAGGAATATAACAAAAGTGAAAATAGATGTCAATTTTTTAAATTATTTTTTTCTCTGAAACTTCTTTTCTAAAAAATCTTTTGACAATTCAAAGCATATTGGTCTTCCATGAGGACAATTCTGGTTTCCCTGTTTAAAATATTCTTCAACAATTTCAGTCATCTCTAATAATGAAATTTTATCACCTTTTTTAACTGCTTCTTTACATGAAGATTCGATAAGAAATAAATCAATTATATTGTCTTCTTTATTCAGAGCTAATTCATTTTCAAAATAACTTTTTATTAATTCAACAATATCATCATAATTTTTTCTATTTAATAAAATACTTGGAAGCTCTCTAATAATAATGCTGGATCCTTCACCAGTCTCAATTAAGAAATTATTATTATTAAGTATTTTAATTTTATTTTCTATATTATCATTATAATTATCAATATCAAAAACAATTGGAATTATTAGTTTTTCAACATTTTTAGTCTTATTATATTTATCTTTTTTTCTATTATATATTATTGATTCGCAAGCTGCATGAAAATCAATAAACATTATTTTATCGTCTTTCTCAACAGCAATATATGTATCAAAAATAACTCCCAATATATTATAATTACTTTTTTGTATTTTCTTAATTGATTCATTTTGGATTAAAGTTTCTTTGTTATCAATAACCTCTGTAAAATAATTACTTATTTTTTTATTATCATTTTTATCCTGATAAAATTTTAATTCTATGCTGCTTTCGTATGAATTATATTTATTTTCTGGAGGCATATATAAATCTTTATTAATAATTTTACTCATACCCTCTGAAATAGTATGTTGTATATCTGTAAAAATATTACTTTGATATAAAAACTTAATTTCTTTTTTTGCCGGATGAATATTTATATCTATTAAAGATGGATTAATGTCAATGTATAAAAAAATAAGAGGATGCCTTCCTGGAGAGATATAATTACGTATACCGGAATCAACTGCCGGATAAAAAAAACTTGCTGCAACATCTCTTTTATTAACAAATAGTTTCTGAAATTTCCTGTTATTAAAAAAAATATCATGAGGTGAATGAAAAAGCTCAATACTTAAATCATCATTGATTCTTTTATGATAATGATAAATCGAAAAAGGATTTTCATTTTTATTAATTGAAAAAAAATTTTTTTTAAAATTTAAATCCCCATTTGTAAAAAAAACAGGAATATTTTTATTATACAATTTAAATGAAACATCTAAAAAAGAAAATGCTTTATCTAATACAACTTTTTTTATATTATTCCACTCAGAAATCTCGGATTTTAAAAATTTTTTTCTGGCTGGAATATTATAAAAAATATCTTCAACTTCAACTTTTGTGCCTTTTTTACAGGCTGCAGGAATTACTGTATTTTCTTTTTTTTCAAAATTTGTTATTTTATAACCAGGAGATTTTCCTGAAGTAAAAACATTTGAAGTAATTGCTACTTTTGATACTGTCTGTATTGAATGAAGAGCTTCTCCTCTAAAACCCATAGAAGTTATTTTCAATAGATCATCAACATTATTTATTTTACTTGTTGCATGCTGTGATAATGCAAGACTTAAATCATTTTTATCAATCCCGCAACCATCATCAATAACTGTAATTTTTTTTAATCCACCGTTTTCAATATTTATAATTATCTCTTTTGCTCCGGAGTCAATCGAATTGTCCAATAATTCTCTTACTACAGAAGCAGGTCTTTCTATAACTTCTCCGGCAGCTATCTTTGAAAAAACACTTTCCGGCAGGACTTTTATCTTATTCATCAAGCAATCTCAACAAAATAATTATTATTTTTTCCTATGTAAAAATAATCTGATTTTATCAGTTATTAAAAAGAATGAAGGCAGAATAAGTAATGTAGCAAAAATACAATTAAACATAGAAACTGCAATTAGTACACCAAAAAAAGTAACGGGTCTAAATGAAGAAAAAATAAACACACTAAATCCAAGTATAAGAGCTAATGAAGTAAAAAGCATTGGTCTTGCAGTATAGGATAATGTATATAAAATAGCTTCTTTAGGCGACACATTCTCTTTTAATTTACTTCTATAATTTAAAATAAAATGTATAGAATTATCAATACCAATCCCAATTGAAATTGCTGCTATCATAACAGTAGCTACGTCTAGCGGAATATTAAAAATTGACATTATTGTAAAATTCATTAATACACCAAAAGATAATGGGATTAAAGAAAAAAACGCAAAATACGGAGACTTAAAAATAAACAATGTTAATATAAAAACAAAAAGCACTGTAATTGATAATGACCATATCTGATCTTTTACTAAATATTTTGAGATACTGGCAAGCAGTATTATTTCCCCCCAGACTTCTACTGTAAATCTCCCGTCTTCTTTAGCAATCTCACTCAAATCATTTTTCAACTTAGTTGTCAGTTTTGCTAACTCCTGCTCTGTCATTATAAAATCCTGCTGGGTATTTGTTGTATGCGGTCTGACTTGAAATGTAATTGCACTGAAGTTTTTATTAATTATTGATTGTACTCCATCATCTTTCTGTGATTTCAAAAGTGTTAAAAATTTTTTAATATCTTTTTCTTCCGGTATACCCAGTTCTCCGGTCATAACTTTATTCAAATCTTCTAATAACGTTACAGGTGATAATACCCATCCAATCATCTCATTCCCATCAATAGTTATTTTACTATCTATATATTCCTGTATTTTTTTTGCTGCTAAAATACCTTCCCTGCTCCTAAAAAAATCTCTTTTATTATTAATTGCTCTTAATGTGATATTATAATGATTTGTACCATGAAATTGAGACTGTAAATAAATAAGGCTTTCCCTAACAATATCAGTATATTTAAATAAATTTGCAGCATTTGTCTGTATCTTAAGGTTAGGGATAAAAATAAAAAACAAAATTATACATAAAACATATATACTCACCCATAGAAATCTTAAAGGAGATACTATCCTGCGTAAAAAACCAAGGAATTTAGAAAAAAAATCATTTTTAACTTTATCAACAGCTTTTGGTTTTGGAACTTTCAATCTAACCATTATCTTAGATATTAAAAAATAGGTAAAAAACAGAGTAAATATGATACTAATTATTACATAGAATGCAAAAGCTCTTATTGGTATAATTTTAGCTGTCATAAATGATGCAAATCCAACCATAGTTGTTAATGCAGCTAAGGATATTGTTGGAGAAATAGTATTTGTGGAATTAATTAAAATACTTCTTTCATCGTTATAAATTGATGTAAAATTATAATATGAATTTAAATAGTGAAGCGTATAAGAACTTCCAATAGTCATTATTATTGGAGAAATTAATATTCCGACTGTGTCCAATCTATATCGAAGCCAACCAATTATACCCATTGTCCAAATAATACTTAATGATATTGAAATAGTAGGCAAAAGAATCCCTCTGGAAGTTTTAAAGTTCATAAAAAAAACAAAAGTCATCATTAGTAAAACAGGCACAAGTAATGTAAAAATATCTCTCTTCATATACATTTTACTTTTTGCTTCAAATACAGGGACACCTGCATAATAAACCTTAAACGGTGGTTCATATTTTTTTAAAACTTCTTCAACTTTATTGCAAAAATATGATCTGTCTATAGGTTGCGGGCCATATTTTCTTCCAAATATAAACTCTGCTACTTTTATAAATACATTTTTATTCTTAATTTCTTTACCCATCATAGCTTTATGATTAATTCTAACAACTATGCCGGCTGTTTTTTTATCAAATGAAATCACTGATCCAATTAAATATCTGTTAGATGTAATATTATTCATAAATTGAGAAAGTTCTTTTTCTGTTTTTGGATATCTATTTAAAGACATTTTGATTGGAACAAATACTGGTCCTACTTTTTTAAAATATGCGCCATTAAAAGGACTAAAAGTTGATTTTACAACATCCAATTTATCCAGTTCATTACATAATTCCCATAATTTACGAATATTTTTCATTGAAAAAGGTTCATTTACTATACCAATAAACATAAGCTGATCCGAGTGAAATTCTTTGCTTAAAGTCCTGATTTTTTCTCTTTCATACTCAGTTTCCTGATTTACAGGTAAAAGTACAGTTATATCATTATTCGTACGAAGATTTACGAGACCAATTATAAAAAAAATCGTTATTGCTGAGAGTATTATAAAAAAAATAATATTATGAGATTTTTTTTTAGGTAAATATATATCTTCTAATTTCATATAAAAATAATTCCAGTATTCATATTTTACTAACAGCGGTGAAAGTATTATTAATTAAAGTATTAGTCAAGATTTATCATATATTTTAAAAATAATCAAACTATATAATTCTATAAAATCTTTTTCATAGAATCTTCATTAATGAAAGTTTCAACAAAAAGGAACAATTAAAATTTTTCTTTCATCAATACTTTATTTGCTTTTTTAATAAATTCATTATATGAAATTCCTAACTTATTAATACCTTCTTTTACAGATTCGTATTCTATTGTTGATTGAATTAATTTATCCTTATATCTCCCTAATTTGATCTTAACCGGAATACCTTCTACCTGTATAATCCGTTCTTCTCTATCTAATATTGTTCTTGAATAAAACATTCTTCTTATTCCAAAAGTTGTTGAATTTAAAAATAATTCATTTTCTAAAAGTTTAATATCTTTTTCTTCACATAATACTGTTAAAAGCTGTCCCTGTCTTCCCTTTTTCATTACAACCGGTGTAATATAAACATCCAAGGCGCCTTTATCAAAAAGTTTTTCAAACAAAAACCCTAATTGTTCAGGAGAACAATCATCAAAATTGCATTGTAAACTTGCAATATAATCACTATTAGATTTTTCTTCTATAATTAATTCTTCTTCAATCTCACCCAGATATATTCTTAGTATATTTGGTATTTTAAGTTCTCTGGAACCAGCTCCATACCCTGTCATTTTTATTTTTAATTCCGGAAGTTCAGTAAATTCTTCAATAAGATATTTAATAATGCTTGCTCCGGTTGGAGTTGTAAGCTCCGAATTAATTCCTCCATGATAAATTGGAACTCCCTTTAAAATCTCTGTTGTAGCAGGAGCCGGAACAGGGAGCACTCCATGAGCTGCTTTTACAAATCCTGAACCTACAGCTATTTTGGAAGAATAAATTTTATCTACTTTTAAATAATCAATTAATATCCCGGTTGAAACTATATCAACAATCGAATCAACAGCTCCGACTTCATGAAAATGAATTTTATCCAATGAAACATTATGTACTTTAGCTTCAGCTTTTCCAAGTATTTCAAAAATGCCTTTAGAAATATTTTTTGCATTTTTGTTTATATCAGATTCATCAATTATTTTATTAATATCATCTAATCCTCTATGATGATGCTTTTCTTTAATATCTAGAACATTGAATTTAATTGAATTAATTCCCATTACACTCTTTTCAATAATTTCTATTTTAAAATCATCTTTAATACTAAGCTTTGATAATTCTTTTAATAAATAATTTTTACCTTTTACATCAAGAGATAATAATGCAGCAACCATCTTGTCACCGCTCACACCAGAAAATACATCTAAATATAAAACTTGCATGTTATTTATTTCCTTTTATAATAAGTGAGGCAAGATATCCTGCACCAAAACCATTATCAATATTAACAACAGCTATACCTGGACTGCATGAATTAAGCATAGTTAATAACGGTGCTATTCCATTAAAACTCGCTCCATACCCTACTGATGTTGGAACAGCTATAATAGGCACATCCACTAAACCGGATATTACTGAAGGAAGCGCGCCTTCCATTCCTGCAGCAACAACAATTACAGAGGCTTTTTGAAGTCTGTCATAAATAGAAAATAATCTGTGTATCCCTGCTACACCTACATCAAAATGTCTTTCAACTTTGCACCCTGTAACTTCAGCAGTACAGGCAGCCTCTTCAGCAACAGGAATATCAGAAGTACCAGCAGTAACAACAAGGATTATTGATTGTGATTGAACTTTATTGCTTTTTTTATAAACCATTCCGGCATTTTCATTATACTCTAACTCTTTATCTATTGATAATAGTAATTTTGCTTTTTCTTTGTTTACTCTTGTATAAATAATTTTGTCTTTTTTCATTTTTAGAAGTTCTTTACTAATAATTTCTAATTGCATGATGGTCTTATTTTCACAATAAATAACTTCCCCTAAACTTTTTCGTAAATCTCTATGCGAATCAAGTTTAACAAAATCAAGATCTTTAAAAGGCATATCACGAAAATGCTCTATTGCCTGTTCAACACTTATTTTTTTATTTTTTACCCCATCTAATAATTTATATAAATCATCATTATTCATTGATACTACCTTATAATTTAATTTAATAATAAAATTTGAATAATTATAGATAACTTTTTATGTTTTTGAAATAAAAATTTAAAAAATATTATTATTTTTACATTTCTTATTTTATAAATTAAAAAAATTAAAAAGTTTCAATAAAAAGAAATTCTATAAATTCTAAAAATAATATTTTTTAAATTTTTTATATTTTTTATACTTTTTCTAATTTTTGTTTTCATTTTTCATAAATTTGTTATATAATAACTTCTCAAAACATTTATAAAAAAATCATGAAAGAAAATAAATTAAACATTGGACTTTTAATTAATAAAATCAACAATCCCTATCAAAACAGTCTTTATAAAGAAATTCTAAAATTAATAAATGAATTTGACCATAATTTAACAGTATTTTCCTGCGATAAAATTCTTTCAAATAAAAATGATATAAATAAATATAACTCAATTTATGAACTGCCAAATTTTGATAAAATTGACGGATTAATAATATCTATTAATGACCTTAATAACACCTTGGATTATAAAAAATTAAATAATTTTATCGGGCCTCATAACAAAATCCCAATGGTATGTGTATCTCATAAAGCGGAAAATATAACTTCTATTATTATAGATAATAAAAAAGGAATAAAAGAATTAATTAACCATCTAATTCATGATCATAGCTATAAAAATTTTGTCTTTATTAAGGGACCGTCTTCAAATTTTGATGCAAATGAAAGGTATAATATTTTTATTGAAATTTTAAATAATAATAATATTATAATTAATAAAGATTTAATACTAAATGGTGATTTCTCATTTAATAGCGGATATTCTGCTGTTGAAGATTTATTATCAAAAAAAATTGACTTTGATGTAATTATATCAGCAAATGATTTAATGGCTATTGGCGCAATAGAAGCTTTAAATAAAAATGGAATCCTGGTACCATATAATAAAGCAATAGTTGGATTTGACGACATGGATATAAGATGGTTTTCAATGCTTCCGATAACCTCTGTTAAACAGCCAATTTGTAAACAAGCGAGAAAAACTGTTTCATTATTAATTGATAAAATATTCAACAAAAAAACACCTGAGTTAATAAAAATACCAACTTCTTTAAATATAAAAGAATCTTGTGGCTGTTTATTAGATAAAAAATCAGAAAAAGAAATTAAAGAAAAACAAATTGATGAATTAGCTGAAAGTATAAATAAATTAAGAAAATCAATGATTAGCTTTATACAGACATTAAGTCATACAATAGAAGCAAGAGATCCATATACTGCCGGACATCAAAAAAGAGTATCAAATATTGCCCGCTGTATTGCTCAGCATTTAAATCTTTCTCAAGATCAAATTGAAAGTATAAGAATGGCAGCATTAATACATGACCTGGGGAAAATTTTTGTACCGGCAGATATTTTAAATAAACCCGGAAAATTAAAAAACAACGAATTTAATTTAATAAAAGATCATCCAAAACTTGGATATGATATTTTAAAAGATATAGAATTTCCTTGGCCTATTGCTAATATAATATTACAGCATCATGAAAAAATTAACGGCACAGGATATCCCAAAGGATTATATAAAAATGAAATAATGATTGAAGCTAAAATTCTATGTGTAGCTGATGTTGTTGAAGCAATTTCATCTCATCGTCCATATAGACCTTCTCTTGGACTTAATGAAGCAATCCTGGAAATTAAAAATAATAGCGGTAAAACTTATGATCCTGAAGCAGTAAATGCCTGTATCGAATTATATAATAATAATAAAATTCAATAATTTCTTTAATTTTGAATATTTCTTCTATTATTTAAATCATTTCTTTCAAAATATTTAAGTAAATTTAAATAATTAAGCTCTGTCCCCTTTTTTAAAAAAAAATAAAACAATTACATTTGATTATTAAAAATCTACAAAAACTACATTTATATACCAAACTGCATATTTTAAAAAACAATAAATGTCATTATAATAACAATG
>CAZYID010000126.1:0-7652 GCA_964646595.1 uncultured Spirochaetales bacterium
TTACTACTCTAAATCCAAAATCTCCAAAACTATCCGGAGAATGAGAAAAATTTCTGTTGGTAATTCTAACGTTGTTTTTATCACTCTTAAATGATCCCCCTCGTATTACACGAGAAATACCTGATTCCGGACCTTGTGGATTACTATTTTTACTTGTTTTATAATACCCACTGTCATACCAATCCCAACACCATTCCCAGACATTGCCGCTCATATCATAAATTTTAAACTGATTTGGATTTTTCCTTCCAATGATTTGTGATATGTTTTTAGAATTTTCTTTATACCAGGCAACATTATTTATTTTATTACTCCCACTAAAATTTGTAGATGTCTTTGCTGTGCTTCCCCTGGCTCCGTATTCCCACTCAGCTTCTGTTGGAAGTCTATATCCATCAGCATTAAAATCACATTCAACAATCCATTTTTTTTGATCATATTTATCCAGAGCTTTATTGTTTTCATCTTTTTTTGTTTTATCTATTTTATAGCAGGTTTTCAATCCTTCCTTTTCACTCAACCAGTTGCAGAACTCTATTGCATCATACCAGCTTACATTAAGTACCGGTCTTTTTTCTCTTCCCCACCCATTATCATCCGGTTTTTCTCGTCCTGTTGTTTCACAAAAATAATCATATTGATCAAAAGTTATCTCATTTGAAGAAATTTCAAATGCTCTTACTGTAACATTATGAATAGGTGTTTCATCCTCTTCTCCGTTATTATTCCCCATTCTATATCTACCACGTTTAATTTTAACCATTTTTATTTCTTCAAACTCTATTGGTAATTTGCTGTCTTCTTTTTTTATAGAGTTGATATCTCTTATTTGAATTTCATCAAACTCTTTTTTATTAAAAACATTTTCCCATTCTTTATCAGTTACAGTTTCTTTTTTTATAAGATTAGATGTTTTATCTTTTATCTTAGGAATAAACTCAGTTCTAACGTTATTTAAAATGTTATTTATTTCTTCTTTAGAATCTTCAGATGCTTTAAGTTCCTCTGTTATTTTTGAAATTTCATTATTTATTTTTAATTCAAAAGATTTAATATTATTCAAATTAACTATTATTTTTTCATTTTCATTAATATTTATATCAGTAACAACTGAGTTAATTATTAATTCAGCTAATCTCTTATCAAACGCTTCAATTTGATCAATATCATCAATTTCTATATTGCTTTCTATATTAACAATACCTTTATTGACTGCTACTTTAACAATATCATTCTCATTTATTACAATAAACTCTGTCCCTCTAACACCAACAGTGACAGAAGTTGTTTCAACCTCAAAAGATGATCCTTCAGTCAAATCTTTTGGTTTTGCCAATATTTTACCAACATCTAAAATAAAATTCGTTGATTCTAATTCTCTATCTTTATATAATTTTGAAATATTTAATATTGAATTCTCTTTTATACGAACAACAGATCTGTCTCCAATCTGTAATTCAACAATTGATCTATCAATCGTTTTTACTAATTGATTCTCTAATAAATTTTCACCTAAAATTAATTCTCGTTCTTTATTATCAGAGTTAATAAGGAATGCTTTTCCTTCGATATATGTAACAATACAATTTTGAACAACTTGTTGTTTTTTTAATACATCATTAAAAATAATAAAAGAAATATAACCTATAAACATCACTAAAAATATTGTTGCAACAGTTAAAGAATATTTAAACAAACGGTTAATAGAAACCGGTTTAAAATTTTTAAATTCAACTCTTAGTTTTTGCTTCAAGTACTTTTTATGCTGACCAGCATCAATTTTAGGTAATGAGACTTCCTTTAAATATTTATAAAGTTTTTCTTCGTTTTTCATTTTCTCTCTGTTACACAGTTAATAATTTATATAATTTCTTTAAAGTCCTATGTACTTTGGATCTTAAAGTATCTTCTTTTATTTTTAAAATTTCAGACATTTCTTTATAATCCCTATTCTCAAAAAAATGCATATTGATAATTATTTTCTCCATTGGTTTAAGCATATCTAATTTATCTTTAACATCAACAAATTCGAGATGCCCGTTTAAGCCCTTTTTTTTACCACCGGGATTATCATGAGTGTCACTTTCATAAGGAACATTACTTTTTCGCTTACTATTATATCTATAAAATGAAATAAGTTCATTTGAAGCTATTTTATATAACCAGCCGGATAAATTATCAATCTTAACCTTATTTTTTTTCATATAATTTAAAGCTTTTACAAATGTATTTCCAGTAAGATCTTCAGCTGTTTCTCTATGAGAAGTGCTTCTATATAAATAATTGAGGATTTTATCATAAAATTTGTCATAAATATTAAAAAATGACTTTTCAATATCTTGTAAATCTATTTCTTGCATGTAACTCTTTTTCTTAAATAGTTTCTCTAATCTATTATATTTTCTATAGCCTTGTCAATAAGAGTTGTCTTTTCATTCCTTTTTATAATAAATCTCTCAATATTAATTAAGACGCATCGATTTTTCTTTTGTTGCATAATTTTATTAAATAAAAAAAAGAAAACTTTCACTTAACTCATTTATCTTGACATTTATAATAGAATCAATCAGTATTAATTATTATATTTCAATTAAGGATTAGGATAATGAATAAATTAGCAGAAACAATCAGCTTGCATAATGGTGTGGAAATCCCCAAAATTGGATTTGGTACATTTCGAATACCTGATGGTAAAGAGGTAATAGATGCTGTAAAAACTGCATTGACTATTGGTTATAGACACATAGATACAGCCAGTGCATATAATAATGAAATCGGGGTAGGGAAGGCAATTAAAGAAAGCGGTATTCCAAGAAAAGAAATTTTCCTTGTCAGTAAAATAGGGAATGCTGATCAGGGGTATGAAAGTACATTAAAAGCATTTGAAGCATCTCTTAATAGGCTTCATGTAGATTATCTTGATACATATCTTGTGCACTGGCCAAAACCATTATCACATGACACCTGGAAAGCAATGGAAAAACTATATAAAGACGGGAAGATAAAAGCAATTGGAATAAGTAATTTTATGATTCATCATCTTGAACCTTTACTTGATGTATGTGAAATTGTACCAATGTTAAATCAAGTGGAATTACATCCTCAATTTCCTCAGGATGATATTCGAGAATTCTGTTCTAAGCATAACATAGCAATTGAAGCCTGGGCTCCTCTAATGCAAGGAAAAATTTTTGAGATTGAACTTATGAAAGAACTCTCTAAAAAATATAATAAAAATATCGCACAGATTGCATTACGATGGTATTATCAATTAGATATCATTAGTCTCCCAAAATCCAGCAATCCTGAAAGAATCAAAAGCAATATAGAAATTTTTGATTTTGAAATATCTGATGAAGATATGGAAAAGATAAAAACATTAAAAGGGGAAAGAATTGGGCCTCACCCAGATAAAATTAACTTTTAAAAACTTCCAAAATAAAAACTATATGCTAGACAATAAAAAAGCCCACCCTGCTAAAAAGCAAAAGTGGACTGTAATCCCTTATTAATAATTATAAATCCCGATCTCGCTTTAGCATTTTATTTTAAGTGCCTGCAAGTTGTAATATTAAATCCGCACTAGTTATATGATAGCTCCATATTTTTAATTTTTCTAAAAAAACTTATAACTTTTTTATTATTATTGAAATTTTAAAAGTAGAGTATTTTTCATTCTTCCTTTTTTGAATAATTTATAAAGCTAAAAATATTATTTAATATTGACATTTTTTCAGCAATATACACAAAAGATAAAGGTAAATTTGTTTCCCAGTCATTATAATATTCAACAGAAATTTGTAATTCTTTATTCCCCAATTCAATTATTGACCACCTGCCGTATGTATTGGTTATTCTTTTTTCTTTATCACATGGTTGTATTAAGTCGGCATACTTAATTTGATCCAGGGGAATCCATTCTATAATAAATTTATTATTATTTTCTTCTGTTTTTGTTTGTATTAATTTGCAGTCAATATAATAGTTTCTATTTTTATAAGGGGAAAAATCTAATTCTGCATTTACAATATAATTTTTTTCATCTATTTTTTTTACTACTTTAAAGAAATTAGTTCTTGGAAATATTTTTTCATATATATTAAAACTTGATATATTAGTAACAAGCTCATTAAAATTTAAATTATCTGTTTTTATTTCTGCTTTATAATAATTTAAACTTGTCTCTTCATTTTTTTGTTTGTATAATTTTGCTTTTTTGGATTCTTTTTCATATTCCCAGTTAACATTATCAAAAATCGAAGCAAAAGACGGTATAATATAAATTATATTCAGTAAAAAAAGTAAGATCAGTCGTTTAAAAATCATGGTGTCCCTTCTGTTTAAAATATATTTTTTATTTTTCTTAAAATACAACGTTGTTGGTTACATCCTAAAAGATAAAATAAAATTTCTTATAAAAACAGTATAACAGAAGAGTTAATGATTTGCATAAGTGCTTTAGTCATTATTTACATATTTTTTCTTTACATTTTTTTTAATCTATTCAATTTTTATAGACAGCTCTGTCACTAATTACCATTCAAAGACCATTCCACCCCAGCTTAATCCTCCGCCAAATCCAATCATCATTATTTTATCATTGTCTTTTATTCTACCATCAGTTACAGCTTCATCTATTGCTATTGGAATTGACGCAGATGAAGTATTACCAACCCGATCAATATTAATGATAAATTTTTCTTTTGATAATCCTAATTTTTTTGCAACAGTATCAATAATCCTTAAATTTGCTTGATGTAAAACTATCCAGTCCAGATCATCCGGTACAAGTCCGGCATTTTTAATTAATTGATCTGCCATGTCAGGTATGCATGATATGGTAAACTCATATACTTTTTTACCATCCATCTGAAATAATAAATCTTCACTTTTATACTTTTCAACTTCTCTTAATGGATTTTTTGATCCTCCAACAGGTATTGTAATATAATTTGCCCCGTTTCCATCAGCTTTAAAAGAATAACTTAAAATACCTTTTTTAGAAGTGTCCTTTTTTAAAACCATTGCGCCGCTGCCATCTCCAAAAATAACACAAGTTCCTCTATCCTTCCAATTTAATATTCTAGAATATGTATCAGCTCCAATTACAAGACAATTATTATAAAAACCGCCTTTTAAAAAACTATATGCAGTAAAAAATGCTCCTGCAAAGCTTGTGCACACAGAGTTTAAATCAAAAGCAAAGATATCCCTGCATCCAAGTTTTTTTTGTATTATTGGACCTACAGCAGGTATAGAATAATCCGGAGTTGAAGTACCAACAATTATTAATTCAATATCTTCTGAATTAAGATTTGCTCTTTGAAGCGCTAATTTTGATGCTTTTACTGCCAAATCACTGGTTGCTTCATTATCATCAGCAATTCTTCTTTCTTTAATTCCTGTCCTTTGTACTATCCATTGATCAGAAGTATCTACTATTTTTTCTAAATCATCATTTGTCATTATTTTTTTTGGTAAATAGTGACCTGTGCCAATAACTTTAATCATTCAAAACTCCATACCTATAACAATTCGTTTTTCATATTTTAGAATATAAAAATATATTTTTAATAAAGTTATATTTTTTATTATCGAATTTAAATTATATAAAATATAATATTAAAAAGAAACCTTTAATTTTTTTATTTTTATTTTTTGGTTATTCTAACCACATTCTGCTAAGATTTCTTTTATGAATTCTTCTTGCTATTAATTTTGACTTGATATATCTAAAATATTGTTTTCTATATGTAGCAATAATAACTATTATTAATAAAAATATCAACAAAAACCAGATAAAAAACCATCCCCATTTATTATATATAGTATCTATTTCTAATAAAGGTACTTCACCTATAATAAAATCTTTATGAAATAAATCAGACATATATGTTATATCTCCGGCAGGGTTAAAAACTGCTGAATAACCTGTACACGTTGATCTAACTAATGAAATTCTATTCTCAATAGATCTAAATCCTGTCATATGAAGATGCATCATAGGCTCCATGGTTCTTCCATACCACGAATCATTTGTCGCATTAACAATTAAATTTGCTTTTTTCCCTTGATTTTTAACAGATTTACTAATAAAACTTGCAATAATTCCTTCATAGCAAATATTAGGAGATAATTTAATATTACCTATTTCCATAATTTTATTTTCTTTACCGGAAGTAAATGGAAAAAATCCATTTAAACTTAACAGCATATTTAAAATAGGTATTGGTGCTTTTTCAACAAATGGTACTAATTTCCTTTTATTATAAAAATCCAATAACTTTTTATCTTTTGAAATTAATACAAGAGAATTGTAGAAATTAAAAAAAGGTTTTTTTTCTTTAGTTTCATACAGGTGAATCCCTGTTAAAAGAGGAACATTAGAAAATTTCTTTATTTCACTGTAATCAGTTCTATTAATCTTATATTCTGTAGGAATAGCTGTTTCCGGCCATATAATTAAATCCGGATTTTTGCTGACTAAATGACCGGATAGTTCATTATAAACTTCTATCATTTTATCTATGTTTGTTTCATCTCTTTTTTCTAAACCAGAAATATTTCCTTGAACTATTCCTATCTTTGCTGTTTTTGATTCTTCTGAAATTTTCATTATATATCTGTATCTAAAAACGCCATAAACACTTGAACCAATAACAATTATAATCATTGAAAAAAATAAAAGTATCCCAAAAATTAAATTTTTTTTATAAAGAAATAACTCAATTAATATTATTGCTGCAGAGTTACAGCATAACACTAAAAACGTAATCCCCGGTACACCAAAAATATCTGCAATCTGTGAAAAATGGAAAAAAACAAACTGTGAATAACCAATTTGATCATACCACAATTTTGGAAAAAAATAATCTAAAACAGTGGCTGCTACCGGAATACAAAAATAAAACAATCTATTATTATTCTTTGATATATATCTTGCTATTAAAAAAATAAAACCATAAACCACTCCATGATAAAGACATACCAGGAAATATATAAAAACAGCTATTCCCCATTTAGTAATATAAAAAAATGGATGCGAAAATTGACTAAAAATAGAATTTGCCAAAGGAGGCAGCATCCACCATAGATGAAAAAAATATACTGCAAAACCAAATACCCATGAAAAAAAGAATCCATATTTACTGTCTTCATATTTTATTGTAAAAATAAAGGGAATAAAAGTAAACCATGTTAAAAATGCATAAGAATACCCAACCTGTGAAAATGACCACAAGGCACCAAAAAGAAAATATAAGCCTATCTTAGGCCATAATTGCATTTTCTTTATTTTCCCGTTTATTATGTATTCCATTTTAATTCTCTTTTTTAATAAAGTTTATTCATCCAACAAATGAATTGTCAGTCCAGACCTTGGCTTTGGTTCAAACCAGGTTGATTTTGGAGGCATCAATTTATCTGCATCTGCTACATCCATTAACTGCTGAATCGAAGTTGGATACATGCTGAATGATACTCTATATTCTCCGGAATCAACAAGCTTTTTTAAATAACTTGTCCCTCTAACGCCTCCAATAAAATCTATTTTCTCATCTGTTCTAGGATCCTTAATATCTAATAAAGGATCTAAAATATAATTTTGCAAAATTGAAACATCTAATGACGAAACCGGATCATTATCAATAATA
>CAZYID010000126.1:7752-10768 GCA_964646595.1 uncultured Spirochaetales bacterium
GTCTCATTTTAGCAACTGAGCTGGCTGCAACAGAACGATGATGCCCGTCTGCAATATAAAGATAAGGTACTTTTTTAAACTCTTCAATGATTATATTAATTAATTGATCATCTTTTATTACCCAGAATGTATGTGAAATATTATCTTCACTTGTAAAATCAGCTTCAGCCTCAGTGTTTTGTATTTCTTCCAGTATTTTATTAAGAGTATCTCTTGATCTGTATGTTAAAAAAACATACCCAGTCTGTGCATTTACTGTATCTATATGATTAATTCTATCATTAACTTTTTCATCTCTTGTATTTTCATGTTTTTTTATTAAACCGTTATTATAATCATCAACTGATACTGCGCTAATAAAACCAATTTGAGAAGATTCATTTTTCTTCAATCTATACACATATAAATACGGCTTAGCATCTTGTACCAAATATCCATTTGATATAAATTCATCAAGATTGCTTTTTGCTTTTTTATATACAACATCTGAATGTGGATTAATCTCTTTGCTAAAATCTACTTCAGACCTAATAATTTTTAAAAAAGAAATAGGATTAACTGAAGATATTTCCCTGCATTCATCATCAGTTAAAACATCATATGGTAAAGAAGCGATTTTAGAATATAATTCTTTTTTTGGTCTCAATGCTTTAAATGGTTTAATTTTAATCAAAAAAAACTCCAAAAATTTATTTTGTTTTTTTATCTTCTATATAATAAAAAAAGTCAAGGTTGTTTTTATATTAATTTTTTTCTCCAAGCTCTTTTGATCGCTTTGCTGCAGCTCTAACAGCTTCAATAACAGTTGATCTAAAACCATTTTTTTCTAATACTGACAATCCTTCTATTGTTGTTCCGCCGGGAGAAGTTACTCTGTGTCTTAGTTCTTCAATACTTATACTGCTTTTATTAATCAATGATACTGAACCGGCAACTGTTTGAATAGCAAGTTTTTCTGCTACATTTTTTGGTAATCCGCATAAAATCCCACCCTGAATCATTGCTTCAATAAAAGTAAAAACATATGCAGGTCCGGATCCGCTAAGCCCGGTTACAGCATCTATATATTTCTCCTCTAAAATTTCCACTTCTCCAATAGACATAAATATTTTCTTTACTTTCTCTTGCTGATCTTTTGAAACATTTGAAGAGCATGCAATAACACTCATTGATTTTCCAATTAATGCAGGAGTATTTGGCATAATTCTAATAACAGGATTTTCTTTGCCAAAAAAATTATTTATTTTTTTAATATTTATACCAGCCATAATTGATACAATTAATTGATTTTTTTTAACAAAATCGTAAATTTTTTTCATTTCTTTATCTTTATCAAAAGAAACAAATACTTGAGGTTTTACTGCTAAAATTATTATGTCATATTTAGATATATCCGAATCAATTGATTTATATCTTTCAATATTATATTTATCAATAACAGCATTTGCAGTTTGGTTGTCTATTTCATAAAAATATATGTCTTTATCATTGATTATTTTTTCTTGAGAAATTCCGGAAATAATTGCCTGTGCCATATTCCCGGCACCTATAAATAATATTTTCATGGTTTTCTCCTTTTTATTAACACCTGTCTTTTTTTATAACCCTGGCAGGTGTTATTAGAGCATAGCCCTCGCATAGATGAATTTATTGTTTATCATTGAGTGGATTATAAAATAATGTAGATAAATAATAAAGGAATAATTATGACAAGCTAAATTAAATTAAAAGAAAAGATTATACAAACTTTATAACAGTTTTACCACTTACTTTTACTTCTCCGTTTTGATCTTCAACATGCACCTTGCATGAAATAAACTTTCCATTTTCATCCTGATACTTTCTTTTTACAATACCCTTTGCGGTTAAAACATCATCTGGTTTTGAAATTGCTTTAAATCCAACACTATATTGTTTTATGGCATTTATTCCGGCCCATGAAGAAATCATCTGTCCTAAAATTCCCATTATAAGCATGCCCTGAGTAATCGTTCCATCAAGACCTGCTTCTTTTGCGTATTCAGGAACTGTGTGTATCTGATTAAAATCCCCGCTTGCTCCAGCATATTTAATCAATTGAAGCTGTGTAATTGGTTCCTTTGTTAATGAAGGCAACTCATCCCCTTCATTAATTTTATCGTATTCTAATAATACCATTATCTTTCTCCCAGCATAACTACAATTTTCATTTTTGCTATTAAAACAGTCTTATTATCTCTGGAAAAAGTAGTTTTAAACGTTGCAATATCCATTGTATCACTTGATCTTATAGATTCTACAGAAACTGAACCGGTTATTTTGTCTTGAGGATATATAGGTTCAAAATATTCATATTCTTCACTGGCATGTAATAGCTTTTTAACATCAACGCCAACTTCTTTCATTCTGTCCCATATTTCCGGATAACCCCAGAAATTCATTAAACTGGCAAATGTTAGCGGTGCAGGAGTATCTTTATATCCTTGTTTTTGTGCAAATTCTCTATCAAAAAAAATTGGATTATTATCTCCAATTGCTAAACATAACTCTCTTATCTTGCATCTATCAACCTCAAATGTAAATGGGGCATATTCTTTTCCTACTGCATTTGCATCTAACATTTTATCATCCTTTACTCTATTATTCCTGTAAAATTCAGGAATCTTCCCTTTTATATTATTCATTACTATCATTCTCATAGACATGAGAGTGGCAATTAAATTAAAAATCAGGTAAGAAGCATTCCGCCGTCAACAACAAGAACCTGTCCTGTTATATATTTTGCTCTATCTGATGCTAAAAAAGCTACTGCTTCTGAAACATCACTAACATCGCCATATTTCTGCATTGGAATATACTGTATATATTTTTCTTTTACTTTTTCATCAAGCTCGCCGGTCATGCTTGTTTCAATAAAACCGGGAGCAACTGCATTAATTGTTATATTTCTTTTTGCAACTTCGCCTGCCATAGTTTTTGTTAATCCAATTATCCCTGCTTTTGAAGATGAATACCCTGGTTGTCCGGCATTTCCTCT
>CAZYID010000127.1:0-10731 GCA_964646595.1 uncultured Spirochaetales bacterium
CTTTGACACAATCGGCGATGATGTAATGTTATATAAATATACTTATAAAAAACTTACTTTGCCGGAAATAAACAATGGAAAACATTTTTATGCAACTCAATTTGGTAAAGAATTTATGAATATTGCCGTTAAGCTTCCTCCTGAACCATGGAGAAAACAGGAAGCAATCCCTATTTCCGAAAAAATAATTATTACAAAAAATATAACTATCTTAACAAATGGTAAAGGAAATGCCGGGAGAGAATTAAGAGTTGTTGGAACCGATCAGTACGGAAACAGCGGTTATTACTATAAAAATATTTTTGAAAAACAATGGAAGTTTCAAATTTTAAATATTGATATTAATAAAGAAGATATAATTAATGTTGATAATTCAAAAATAAATCTTGGTAAAAGTGAAAGAAAAAAATTCAATGGAAAAATTCGTTTTTCCGGTAATTTAGAATTTGAAGCTGTTTTAGAAAACTTTACTTCAAAATATGCTCCTTCAACTATTGATCCATCAACAATAAAATTATTAATAGGAACTGAAGTTGTTGAAATTAAATTATACATGGTAAATACATATAAACCTATTTTTAATCCGATAGAGTATCCTTATCAGGCACCAAAAATTTTTTTAGGCACATTGGAAATACCGAATAATATAAGTACAAATAATAAAAAAATAAATACTATCATTCAAAGACTTCATAACAGATACAATTTAAAAGAATTCCGTTTCATAATTGAAGCAGGAGAAACATATATAAGAATACATCAAAAACATGGATCTAAAAATCGATTTGTAATGAATTTTGTTAGAGAAAATACAAAATTAGAAGATATAGAGAACAGATCTTTTTTAAATCCTTTTATTGAAAATAAAAATAAATTTTTAAATTATGCAAACAATAAAGATCTTATTATAGATGATTTTAACAATGTAAAAACATCTGATGAGAAACAAATAAATTATCTTAAAACAAAATTAGAAATGAATATCAAATATTATTTAGAATTAAAAGAGCTCAGACAAATCAGCAGAAATAATGTCGCTAAAGTACGGTTTAAAGCTTTTTCATTTAGAATTATTCAGGGATTATTTCTTGTAACCGGAACTATAATTATCCCGGAAAGTATGCATTTTTTTAAACACATGGGAATTCTATTTAAAATACAATCAAGACAACAGACTCTTCTATACTATCATACTATGAGTGATTTTAATGAAAGTATCTTGATCCTAAAAAACAGGATTAACAATTATTACAATAAACTAAAACAAATTGAAAAAGATCAAAATGTAATTAACGAATTTGGCTTTAAAATTAAAAAAATAAATAAAACTATTATTAGCTAAAAAGTAAAAGAAATGTTTTTTCTTGTATTTTATTGAAAAATAAATTATTAATCATATTGTAATTTTATAGTTAAATTTATTATGAAAAAAGTTTTAACTTAAATTAAAAAATTAAAGGAGTTAACTATGAATAATAATGATGACAATAATATTAAATTTTGCACTAAATGCAATAAACCGGTAAAAGCAAGTTATAAATTCTGCCCTAAATGCGGCAATCCTATGGATAAAAATTGTGTAAAATGCGGTCCTCCATTACCAAAAGATGCAGGTTTCTGTCCGGAATGCGGAGAAAAAGTTTAAGCCCTGACGGGAGTCCAAGAGCTTGCAGCTCTTGACTCGCCTTTTTTATGTTTCATTAATTAACTTATTCTATATCACGTAATTATATGATGTAAATATGTTTCCCTGCTCAAACGTTTGACTTCACCAAGAGGCTCAGTATACGTTTGATCAGGTTAAACATATTTCACAGATAATTAACCGGCAAGGTAAATAAATTAAGGAAGAGAAGAAAAGAAAAAAAACTAATATTATTTAAATGTGGTTTTATTTTTACCGCCTTTTTTTGATTCATATAAAGCGTCATCAGCCATTTTTATTATTTTCACTATTTCTGCTGAACTTTCCGGACAATTTGAAACTCCTAAACTAATTGTTAAGTTATTTTCTTTTTGAAAAAAATTTTTAACTTTCTTCCTTATTCTTTCCGCAATTACTTTGGCTTCACTGCTGCAGGTATGCGGCAATACAATAGCGAATTCTTCTCCTCCATATCTTGCGCAAATATCCAAATCTCGTCTAGAGTTATTAAGAATATTTCCCAGTTTTGATAATATTTCATCGCCTTTTTGATGCCCTAATTGATCATTTATTTTTTTAAAATCATCAATATCAAGTATAATAAATGAGAATGTAGTTTTATATCTTTTAAATCTTCTTAATTCTTCTTTCATTTTTAAAAGCAAGTATGATCTATTATATAATTTTGTTAATCCGTCGCTTGATGATAATTCGACAAGTTTTCCCATAAATGATTCGCCAATTAATTTAGGATTTTTAATCTTATCTTTAACATGTGTTAAATAATCTAAAGTTGCAATAGTGATTTCTACATTTCGATTTAATGCTTTAGAAATTTCATATTTATGTTTTAATATTTCTTCCCACAATTTTTTTGCTTCTTTTTTAAAAAACACATGATGAGTTATAAAAAATAATATTTTTACATATAATTCGCCATTTGCTTCCTTGATTATTTTATCATACATTTCTCTTTCTTCATTAGTTAATATTTTATCTCCGGCAATACTGGAAATAAAATCTGAAGTGAAAAATTTATTATCCATTATTTCGTATATTATTTGATCATTAATATTTTGAGTGTTTTCTTTTTTCATTTCAATCTTTAATATTATAAAAAACTTTGATTAAATAATAATTTATTAATTTTTTCTATAATTATAAATCAATGTTTTTGCTTTTGTCAAATAAATAAATAACTTGAATTTTTTAATCTTTTTTAGCTAAAACCCATAAATGATATTCTTCACTTCCATAATCAGCTTCATTATCATATTTTATAATATTAAAACCATTTCTTTTTAATAATTCAATATTTTTTTTAGAATCATAATTACTCCAGGCCATTTTCACATTCCCGCAAAAATCATAATCTATTTCTATTCCGGCTGTTTCACTTACACCCATTGTTATTAGTAAACAACCATCTTTTGTTAAATATTCATAAATCATTTTTATTATATCCTGGTGTTCCTCTTTTGGTATATGGAATATTGAATATAATGATATTACTGCATTAAAACTATTTTTTTTAAACTTATGTTTTGTATAATCACCTAAAATGAAGGTTCCTTTTTTTATATTATTCTCAGCTTCTTTAATATGATTTTCTGCAATATCAATCCCAGTTACATTATGACCTTTATCAATTAAATATGAATCAAAAGGCAGCCCAGTCCCGCATCCTAAATCTAAAATATTAGATTTTTGCGGAAGCCCTTCAATTAAACTGTCAAAATACAATTTTTGAAATGAATTTAAATTATTATTGCGCCCAAAATATTTTGCATATTTCCCTATACTATATCCTTCTCTAACTATGTTTTTCATTTCATTGCTGGTTATTTGTTTCATATGATCCCGTCATTTTATAGATAATAAAAAAGTATTCATCGGAGTTTAATATAACATCAAATATGAAAATCTTAATTATATAAAGCTCCTGTTAAAACTTTATATTTTTATATAAAAAAATATAATTTATGCAACACTAAAAATTATACAAATTAACTTATCAATAACATCACCAATATTACCCATATATACTCCAAAAATTAAAAAAATAATTATTCTCTAAAAAAATATTATTTATATTTTCTTTTAAAATTTAATTTTTTGCGGTTCGCCTCTTTTTGGTATTGTTGTGCTAAAACCCTGCGCATTTAAATGTATAGAAAAATTTTTAATCGTATCTTTTTCACCATGAACAAGAAACACTTTTTCCGGGCGTTTTGTAAAAGCTTTTAGCCAATTTGTTAATCCTGATTGATCTGCATGAGCAGAAAATGTATTTATTCGCGCTATTTCTGCTTTTACGACAAAAGTTTGCCCCATCATTTTAATTTCTTTTTCTCCATTAAGAAGAACACGTCCCAGTGTTCCCGGAACCTGATAACCGATAAACAGAACTGTATTCCTTGCATCCCATATCCCGTGTTTAAAATGGTGCCTGATACGTCCGGCATTACACATACCGCTTCCTGCAATAATTATAGCAGGATCATCCATTTTATTTAATTCCATTGATTCTCTTGCTGATGGTGTACAAATAAATCCCGGAAAATCAAAAGGATTATCTTTTCTGGAAGAAGCTTCCTTATCATATACTTCAGGATGATTTTTAAATACTTCTGTAATTTTAATTGCAAGAGGGCTATCAAGATAGATATTTATATTTGGAAAATCATGATTATCTTTCTTTAATTCACTTAATGTATATAGCAGCTCCTGTGTTCTTTCAAGAGCAAAACTCGGAATCAAAAGTTTTCCGCCTCTTTCCGCGGTTTTCTTTATATACTGAAATAATAATTCTTTCCTGGGTTTTTTCTCTTCACGAAGCCGGTCGCCATATGTGGATTCTATATAAACATAGTCTGCATCTGTAATCACTGTAGGATCATGTACTATCGGAACACTTTTTTGCCCCAAATCACCGGAAAAGACTATCTTTTTCTCTTTTCCGTTTTCCGTAATAAACAATTCTACTATTGCAGAACCAAGAATATGTCCTGCATCCCTGAAACAAAAATTTATATTATCATTTATTTTAACTATTTCATTATAGGAATATCCTCTGATCAATGGTATGGTTTTCCCCACATCTTTCATTTTGTAAAGCGGCTGTCTTGGCTCTTTTCCTTGCCTTAAACGTCTTTTGTTTTCATGTTCTGTATCTTGTTCATTTATATGGGCAGTGTCCTCTAGCATGATTGGAAGAAGATCAGCTGAGACATCAGTTGTATAAATATGTCCGGAAAATCCCTGTTTTACCAATTTGGGAAGAAGACCACAATGATCTATATGACCATGAGTTAAAATCACAAAATCCAGATCTTTAGGATTAAATTGAAAGTTCTGATAATTAAGTCTGCTGAGATCTTTCCCGCCCTGAAACAAACCGCAATCAATAGTAAAGCGTAAAGATCCTGTCTCTACCAAATGACAGGAACCCGTAACAACTTCAGCAGCGCCATAACTTGTAATAGTCATTTTCTTTCTCCTATTCTAAAAAACAAAAACTGGTTTTCCCCTATTTATTATTTTGATAAAAAATATGATTTGTGTCAAGAAATGTTATTATATATTCAAAGTGATCGGTTATAGTAATAAATAAAATAAATAATTATATTTTTTCTTCTTTTCTTCCGTAATAAACATCAATTTTACCTACCAGTTAATTATCTGCGTAATATGTTTAAATCTTATCTAACGCAAATTGAGCTTCTTAGCGAAATCTAGCGTTTGATAAGGTTAAACATATTTACAACAGATAATTACATGACTGTTGAGTGAAATAAATAACGAGATTGCTTCGTCACTTTGCTCCTTGCAAAGACGAGTGTTGGTATAAAAAAACGAGTCAAGAGCGGCAGCTCTTGGTCCACCCGACCAGAGTACTACCTTCTTACTGCTCTAATAATAAAAAGAAGTATTAAAGCCCCGACAAGAGAAGCAATAATTAAACCTAGTATTCCATAAAAATGAATCCCTAATAACCTGAAAAGAAATATCCCGATAAAAGAACCAATTATCCCAATTATAATATCACCTATTACACCAAATCCAGCACCACGAAAAATAACTCCTGCAAGCCATCCTGCAATTAGTCCGACTACAAGAAAAATAATTATACTTTCTAACGTCATATAAAATCCTCCTATTTTTTATTTGTTATATAAAAAATTATACCTTTTCTTTTTACTTTTTGTCAAAAAAAGTCTCAAAGTATTTTTTAAATAAACTTTTTTTATAAAGGTATATCTTAAAGCAGGAACCATTGTAAAAATTATTTAATTATTTTTAGAAATAATTAAATAGAATTATATGAATATATTTAAAGTTTATTATTACTTTAATACGAAATTCAATAATATATGATGTTTTAAAAAAAGGAGTAAATATGCCAAAAATAAAAAAAATGATTATTATATCAGTTGTTATTATCATAGCTTTTATTATTTTTGTTAGTTCATGCGTTCGAGTAGTACAAGCAGGAGGTGTTCATGTATTAACAGCGTTTGGAAAAGTTACCGGAAAAATATTATACCCCGGATTAAATTTTATACTTCCATTTGTTAATGATACAATACCTTATAATACCAAAAAAATCATATATGAAACTACTGCGGAAGCTAGACAGGGAAATAGCAGAGCTGATTATATTGATTTTCCTGTAGATACAAATACTAAAGACGGGCAGCAGGTAAATATTTATTATACAGTAAGATTTAGTGTTGATCCGCAAAAAGTAACATGGATTGCTAATAATATTGGAAGAGTAAGTGATTTGGTAGAAAGAATTGTTAAAACCGAATCTAGGATCTGGATAAGAAATATTCCAAGAGAATTTATTGCAGAACAGCTTTATACAGGAAATGTTCAGGAAGTACAGATAAGAATTGAAGAAAAATTAGAGCCAGTATATAGAGAAAACGGTATTATTCTTGACAGCGTTGGAATTAGAGAGATTAAATTTGCCGATGAATATGTAAAAGCAATAGAAGCTAAACAGATTGAAGCAGTAAAAATTGAAGCAGAAAAAAATAAAGCTGAGCAGGCAAAGTTTCAAAAAGAAGCACGTATAACCCAGGCTGAAGGACAGGCAAAAGAACAGGAACTTCAAAGACTTACTATATCTCCGATATTAATTCAAAAATTATGGATTGAAAAATGGGATGGTAATTTACCTGCAGTAATGGGACAGGGTACAACATTAATGGATATTTCAGGGTTTGTTCCTAAAAAATAGATTTTTATTTAAAAAGTTAAAAACAACAAAAAAACAGCTTGCTGTAATAATAAAAAAGGCAAGCTGTTTTTTATTATATTCGTTCAAAGATTAAACTTAAAAAACACAACATCATTTTCCTGAATTATATAATCTTTGCCTTCAGTTCTGATTTTGCCCTCTTCTCTTGCAGTATGAAATGATCCGTGTTTTATTAAATCATCATAATGGATTACCTCTGCTTTTATAAAGCCCTTTTCAAAATCAGTATGAATTTTCCCTGCAGCCTGCGGAGCTTTTGTTCCTCTATTAATTGTCCATGCTCTTACTTCTTTTTCATTCCCGCTGTAATAACTTATTAAACCCAACAATTTATATGAAGCTAAAATTAATCTTTCCAGTCCAGACTTTTTAAAGCCAAGAGCATCTAAAAAAACACTTTTTTCATTGTCTTCCAACTGAGCTATTTCACTTTCAATTTTTGCAGAAATTGGAATAACTTCTGTTTCCTCTTTTTTAGCTAATTCTATTACTGAATTATAATTTAAATTTTTTGATAAATTTTCAGTTAAATCATCTTCTTTTAAATTTGCCACATAAATCACCGGCTTAACAGTTAAAAGAAATAAATCATTAATTAGCTCTTGTTTATCATCTATAGAATCAACAAATAATTTTGCATTTTTCCCGTTATTTAAATGTTTTAATAATTTTTCAATTAAATCAAGTTTCTCTTTAACATTTTTGTCATTTACAACTCTTATTGATTTTTCTGCTTTGTCCTTCTGTTTTTCCAATGATTCGATATCTGCTAATATTAATTCTGTATTAATTGTCTCAATATCCCTTAAAGGATCAATTGACCCGTCAACATGTATTACGTTATTATCTTCAAAGCATCTAACAATATGAATAACAGCATCAACTTCTCTGATATGTGACAAAAACTTATTTCCTAAACCCTCGCCCTTACTTGCGCCTTTTACTAATCCGGCTATATCTACAAAATTAACAAATGCAGGGACTATTTTTTGGGCATTATAAATATTTTGAAGTACTGGAAGTCTTTCATCTGGAACTAAAACTGTTCCAACATTTGGTTCAATTGTACAAAAAGGATAATTTTCGGAAGGTACTTCTGCATTTGTCAGTGCATTAAATAAAGTGCTTTTGCCTGCATTAGGCAGACCAATAATTCCTAACTTCATATTAATGGTTCTTTTTTGTTTTACTTATTTATTAAAAAAATTCACGTAAAAAAAAGGAAAACAACAAAATATGTATATAAGGAGTAAAGTTTATTAATTATAAATAGATTTACTATTTTTCGTCTTTAAGTTCAACAACTAATTTAGTTGTATTTTTAAATTTATCAATCAAATCCTGCGGCATAAAATCAATGACCTGATATGTAAATCCATCCAGATATTCCGGAACATATAATTTTATTTTAGATGCAACATTATCAATATACACAACATTCATTTGAGGTGTTAGCGAATAATCATTCTCAACAATTTTAACAACAGTTTTATTCTGAAAAAAAGCATTTGGCAGGTAAGCTCTTCTGACTTTACCAGCAGCATAATATTCAACAATCATACCTAACCTTGTTGAAAATACTCTATTTATCATAATATTAACTGTTGAAATTTTAACATCCATGTCTATTTCTTGAGGAACTAATATCAATGGTGTAAAAAAAGATAAAATCATTACTATTGCTAAAAATTTTCCTAGCTTCATTGGTTAATCCTCCTGTAATATATTTAATAATAAACTTAATTATTTTAAAAATCAACAAAAAATGTTTATTAAAAAATATTTAAATAAATATTTACTTTATATTCATAATAATATAAAATCCTTAAAATTTTGAAATAATAAAGCTTATGAACTACAAAATACATGAAATCTGGGAAAAAGCTCATTTAATACTAAATAAATTGCCTAATCCGGGAATCCTTTTAATATCGGGTGATGGTATTAAAAACATAAATATTATGACCATTGGATGGCTCCAAATAGGATTTATATGGAAAGAACCTGTTGTTAGTATTTTTGTAAGACCTTCACGGCATAGCTTTAAATTATTACAGGAACATGATGAATTTACGATAAATGTAATGCCTGATTTATTCAATAAAGAGATTGCGTTCTGCGGTGCAAAATCAGGTGCTTATTGTGATAAATTTAAAGAAACAGGATTACAAACAGTTTCATCAAAAAAAGTTTCTTCGCTTTCTTTAAAAGATGCTGAAATTACTTTCGAATGCAAAACATTATATAAAAATATTATTAAACCGGAAAATTTAAGTGATTTAATATTAGCCAGATATTACGGTGATGGTGATTTTCATCAAATAATTACAGGAATGATATTAAATTTCAAATCAAAAATATAAACAGGAGTTAAATATGAACGAAATAGCAGTAGAACTTAACGAAATTATTAAAAAAGAAGCAAACACATTTTATTCTCTGTTAAGCGACTTTGGTAAAAATATTTATATGCCAAAAGGAATAATCTCTCAATCTCAGGAAGCAAAAAAACATGCTAATAAATATGATGCAACCATTGGTATTGCAAAAGAACACGGCAAACCAATGTATCTAAATTCTATATACAAATTATTCAATCAATTAACTCCGGAACAAATTTTCCCTTATGCTTCTCCTTATGGTATACCTGCATTAAGAGAAATGTGGAAAGATAAAATAATAAATGAAAATCCTTCTTTAAAAAATAATAAAGATTCGATAAGCATACCTATTACAACCCAGGCAATAACAAATGGACTTATGCTTGCCGGGGATTTGTTTGTTGATGAAGGAGATGAAATTATTATTCCGGATAAATTATGGGGAAATTACAGATTAATGTTTGAAGTAAGATATAAAGGTAAAATTGTTACTTTTCCATTTTTCAATTCTACTCTATCCGGATTTGATACAGATTCTCTTGATGAAGCAATCAGTAAATCAACTAAAGAAAAAATAATACTTGTATTAAACTTCCCTAACAATCCTACAGGTTATACTCCAACAGAAAATGAAGCTAATGAAATTGTTAAAATTGTTTCAAAACATGCAGAAAAAGGTAAAAAAATATTAGTTATAAGTGATGATGCATATTATGGATTATTTTATGAAGATGAATTAATTAAAGGTTCAATTTTTTCAAAACTTGTTGGAGTTCATCCAAATATTGCATGCATTAAACTTGATGGTTTTACAAAAGAGTATTATGTATGGGGATTTAGAATTGGTTTTATCACATTTGGTGATTACTATCAAAACCAGGAAGCATATAAAGCTCTTGAAGCAAAAACAGCAGGAGCAATAAGATGTTCAATTTCAAACTGCTCAAATACAAAACAGTCAATTTTATTAGCATTAAAAGACAATAATGAATATATGCAGGAAAGACAGGAAAAATTTGATATCTTAAAAGAAAGAGCAAATAAAGTTAAACAGGTAGTGTATGACAAAAAATATTCTGACTGCTGGGATGTTTATCCGTTTAACTCAGGATATTTCATGTGTTTAAAAGTAAAAGGCGTTGATGCAAATGAACTTCGTATTCATGCATTACAAAAGTATGGAGTTGGAACAATCTCAATTGGGAAAACTGATCTTCGTGTTGCTTTTTCATGCGTTGATGTTGAACAGATTGAAGATATCTTCGAAATAATTGCCAAGAGTATCAGGGAAATAAAAGGAAATTAAATTATATAAAATCCTGTTCTTATTAAAAAACTACTAAATATTATTTCATCTTACTAACAAATCAATGGAAAAAATAAAACTCTTGACTTAATCTATAATTAAGCGTATTAAGTATAGTTAAACTCAATTA
>CAZYID010000128.1:0-10652 GCA_964646595.1 uncultured Spirochaetales bacterium
AATATATGTTCTCCTCTATTTATTTTAGCAGAAACATGATATTTTGCTCCTTTTTTTAATAATCTTGGTTTTCTCATGAAATTTCTCCTTAAATATAATTATGTTTATAATTATATAAAGGGTAAAAATATGATTTTGCTTTATTAAAATATTAAAAAAATGATAAAAATTTTAAACTCTGTCCCTCATTTTAAAAATAGGTCTATTATTTACTTTTTTAAAAAATAATTTAACCTCTGTCCCCAATTTGTAAATTCATTTTTTTTTATAATAAAACTTCTTAATTTAGACTCTTATTGACTTTTTAAAAGTATTAAAATATCATTTATCTTAACATGAATATAATAGAAAAAGTTTTTCCAATTAATAGTGTCACAATTTATCCGAAAACAGCCGGAATAACCAGAGGTCTGTCTTTAAAAATTAATAAAGGTCAAAACAAGCTTATAATTAATAATTTACCTCAAGATATTACAGAAGATTCAATAAGGATTGAGTTTGAAAAAAATTCAACCCTTAAAATAATTGATCTTTTTTCAACAGATGATTATATAGAAAAATTTGATGAAAACTTATTTAGAAAAAAAGAACTGGAATTAAAATCGCTTATAGACAAAAAAAAAGAACTGGAAGTATTAATAAAAAATTTTACAGATGATTTTAATCTGTTCTTAAATAAAAAAAAGTTATTAGACAATGTGAATGAAAACAACTTTAAACCTATTGATGTTAACACATGGAATAACTTTTTTACTTTTTTTGATGAAAAATTAAAAACAAACAGAGATTCTATCAGAAAAATAATTTTTGAATGGATTGATTTAGAACAAAAAATTATTTCATCACAAAATAATCTGGAAAAGTATAAAGCATATGATCAATTAAAAGAACATAAAATTGTTGCATTAATAGAATCAAATGTACAAAAAGAAGAATTTATCTCTATTCATTATTTGCAGGCTAATGTTAAGTGGCACCCGGCATATACACTTAGAGCTGATATAAACAAAAAAACATTGAGTGTTAATTTATATGCAATGATCACACAAACAACCGGAGAAGACTGGGAAAATATGGATATTCTATTATCAACAGCGATTCCTTTACAAAATTGCGATATTCCGGAAATAAAATCAAAAATAATAAAAGAAAAAGAAGCAGAAATAGTTATGCAAAAACCTCAGGCTCAATTTGGAGCAAGACGATTAGAAAAAAAAGGTATTTTCCCTGCTTCAGCAAAAAGCATGGCTCCTGCCCCTGCTGAAATGAATGATTATTATGAGGAAGAAGAGGCAGAAAGAGAAGAAGCCTATGCTGATGAAAACATGCCGGAACAAATAGTTGAAAATAGAAAAATAAAAAAATCTGCTGGAGTAGCGGGTGGTGCTCCGGCTAAAAAAATTAGACAAGAAAAAGCTTCTATTATATCAAATTCAATTGCATCAGATTCTATTGCAGAAGAAAAACCACCTAAACAAATTAAAGAATCAAATATAAATACTGAAATATTAAAAATAAATAATTTAATTACTAATATTGATAAAGATATAATGTCTTTTTTTTCACTGGATTATGTAACGGGATATTATAATGATTTATTTAATTATCTTCAAACAGATTTTAATCCTGATAAAATTGCGCCTGCCGGTAAGCAAAAAAGCGTGAACCGGTATTTTTTAAATGAAATTTCATTGCTTGACTCTTTTGGAGGATATGACTATAGATATACTGTAAAGTCTAAAAAAAATCATATCCCTTCTTTTAATATTCCCTCTCAAATCGGAGTGGAAATAAAAGAATTACAATTAGAACTTAATTACATAACAATCCCTGTAGAAAAAGAAATCGTTTTTTTAAAAGCTAATTTTCACAATAAAGGAGAAAATCCTTTTCCTGCCGGTCCGGCCCAGGTGTTTCTGGAAAACAACTTGATAGGAGAAATTACATTCCCTACACTTGGTCAAAATGAAAGAACTTCCATTTCTCTTGGGATTGACAAAGACATTAAAGTTATTCGTAAAGAAAATAAAAAAAGAGAAACAAAAGGTATCGTTGGTAAGGATATTGTCACAGCTGTTGATATTGAAATAGAATTAATTAGCTATAAAAAAGAAAACATAAAAATAGAAGTCCTTGATAGAATCCCTAAAACAGATAATAATGATATATCCATTTTCAATATAAATTATAATCCAATTCCTTCAAAAAAAACTATAAGAAAAATATTATTATGGAATATTACATTAGAGCCAAACAAAAAAAAGATGATAAAATATTCTTACTCAATAAAACATCCGGAAAATTTTAAATTAACAATGACTTATGATCAAACACCATACTTTACTGACGAGTCAGAGGAAAAATAATGAGTAATATATTAATCAAAAAAAATGATATTGACCTCTCTATAAACAGTAAAATTAAAGATATTACTATTTATTCTAATAAAGCAATTATTACTAGATATATAAAAGCAAATCTTAATAAAGGTGAAAACATCCTAACCTTTAACAATCTTGGAGTAAATATTGAAGAACAATCTATTAAAGCGTCTTTAGATATAAAAAACGCTAAAATTTCTTCGATATCTTTACAGCAAAATTTTCTCTATTTTTTTAAAGAAGATGAACATGAAAAAACCTATAATGATTTGATTAAAAACCTTAAGAAAGCTATACAACTTATTGATTTTAAATCAATAAGTGCATTAGAAAATATAATACTTCAAGATCTAAAAGAATATATTCAGGACACACTAAACAATATATTATTAGAAAAAGATATTTCTATTGCAAAACTTAGAGAATCATTGGATTTTATTTCAGCTAAATTAAATGAAAATTCTTTGAAGATAAATAAAAACAACAATGATATTGATAAAATCAATGAAATCTTAGAAATCCAAAAAGATAAGCTTAAAAAAATAAGAGCGCTTGATAAAAAGATTCAAAATAACATAGAAGTATCAATAGAGTCAGACAAACAAACAGAAGGAATAGTTGAAATAAATTATACTCTTCCAAATGTTTACTGGAAAGCTTCATACGATGCATTTTTAAATACAAATACAAAAGAAGTTGAATTAATTTATTATGGTGAAATAAATCAAACAACAAATGAAGACTGGAAAAATGCAAAAATTATTCTTTCCAGTTCAGAAGTAGAACAAACAATAAAAATTCCGGAAATATTTCCGGTAAATCTTTCCGGATTTATTCAAAAAAGAGACAAAGAACTGGAACTGGAAGAAAAGGTTACTAAAAAACTAGAAGATGAAATTGCAATAGGCGCAATCTCTGAAGAAGAAAGTGGAGAAAATCCTGATGACACAATTGATATTGTTGATGTTGAAAAAAAAGATATTTTCTATAAATTTATTATTCAAAAACCATATTCAATTCCATCAGATAATAATTGGCATAAAATAATTATAAATAAGTTTAAATTTAAGCCAAAATTATTCTATGAAACAGTTCCGGAATATCTGGAATATATTTATTTAAAGGGAGAATTTAAAAACGAGACTAAATATCCTTTGCTTCAAGGTAAAGTTATGATTTTTAGAAATAACAGTTATATGGGAAGAACCAAACTAAAATATATCAGTTTAGGAGAAACTTTTTCTATATCTTTTGGCATTGACGAGGATTTAAAAGTAAAAAGAATTACATATAAAAACAAATATACTCCTGCAAAAGGATTATCAAATAAAAATATTAAAGAATGGGAATATCAATATATATTATACAATTATAAAGATAAGCAGGAAAAAATTACTTTAAAAGAATCAATTTATCTGTCGGAATTAAAAGAAGTATCTGTAAAAATTCATGATGATACTACAATAGGTTTTAATAAAGATAAAGATTCAATTGTAAGCTGGGAAGTAACCCTGCCTCCGGAAAAGTTCAAATATAAAAAAATTATTTTGCATTACAGTTTAATATCTAAAAAAGAGTTTGATATTAGCAGATTTTAGTATAAAAAATAAAAATCATTCATATTTCTTCTATACTATTTTTATAATCACAAAAAAAAATGTTTTTTATTTTTATTTTTTTGTTATGATATTAAAAAGAATTATTTTTGCTTTCTTTTTATAATATCTATTTAAACATTAAAAATCTCTCTCCGGAGGAATTTATGGACAGTCATACTCTACACATTTTAAAAAACATGCAAAAAAATGAAATTACAGAACACTACATATATCATAAACTTGCTTCAAGATTAAAAAAAAATGATCCAAATAAAAAGATATTAACTCAAATTTCAGAAGACGAAAAAAATCATTTTGCACATATCAAAGAAATTACAAATTTAAAGATTAATCCGAATAAATTTAAAATTTATTTTTATTATATTATTTCAATATTTTTTGGTCTATCATTTGGATTAAAGCTAATGGAAAAAGGCGAATCAATGGCATCAAAAATATATGATGATTTATCAGATAAGACAAAAATTCTTCAGAAATTAAGTTTAGATGAACAAAAACATGAAAAAGACTTGTTAAATATTTTATCAGAGGAAAGATTAGAATATGCCGGCTCTATTGTTCTTGGTTTAAATGATGCACTTGTTGAGCTTACCGGGGCTTTAGCCGGCCTGACATTTGCTCTGCAAAACAATCATCTTGTTGCGCTTGCAGGTCTTGTTACAGGATTTGCTGCATCACTTTCTATGGCTGCATCAGGTTATCTTTCTTCTAAAGAAGAAGGAAAAAATGAAACCAAAAACCCGTTAAAAGCAGCTTTATATACAGGCGTTGCATATATTATTACAGTATTTCTATTAATAATTCCTTATTTTGTCTTTTCAAATTCTTTTTTATCCTTATCTGTAACTTTAGGCATAGCAATTTTAATTATTTTCCTTTATACTTTTTATATAACAACTGCAAAAGGTCTAAAATTTATGTCTAGATTTCTTGAAATGGTTATTATATCATTAAGTATTGCAATAATAAGTTTTTTTGCAGGATTAGGATTAAAAATTTTTTTAAGAGTTGATGTTTAATTTACTAGTTCTAATTATTATAATTAATTAAAAATATAGGATTTTTTATGAATGCATCTAATTCACAATTTGAAGTAAACGGAACAGTTATTTCCCCGGGAATTATAATAGGTGAAGCATGTCATTACCAGACAGGAAGTATTGAACAAACTGCTGTATATAAAGTTACATCTGATCAGGTAGAAAATGAACTTAAAAGATTAGAGAAAGCAATAATCCTTAGCAAAGAAGAAATAGTTCAACTATCAATAAACATAGAAAAAATTCTAGGTTCAAATGAAGCAAAAATATTTGAAACACATATTCTGCTTTTGGAAGACAAACAGCTTTTAGGAAAAATACAATCAAAAGTTAAAGAAGAAAATGTAAATATTGAATATGCTGTTAAAGTTGTGTTTGAAGAGTTTGAAGACATTTTTGCTAAAATGGATGATGAATATTTAAAAGACAGAGGCACAGATTTTTCTGAATTGAAAAGAAGAGTTTTAAGCCATCTAACCGGCGAAAAAGGAAGATTCTTATGCCGGCATGAATGTTTAGCAAACAAAAAAAAAGGTAGAATAATCCTTACAAGCGAATTAACACCTTCAATGATTTCTCTTTTAGAAAATAAAAACATAGATGGCTTTATAACAAAACTTGGCGGAAAAAACTCTCATGCAGCAATCCTAGCCCGCGCAGTCGGAATACCTGTTATTTCAGGAATTAACATAATTGAAAAAATTAAGTGTGAAACACCAATTATTATAGATGGTAACTCAGGAAAAGTTCTTTTTAATCCTCCTAAAGAAACAATTGATAAATATAATAAAATAATAAAAAAAGAAAAACAAAAATTAGCAGAACTAGAAAAAGCAGTTGGCCCTATTATAAAAACAAACAAAGGGACAGAGCTTGAAATATATGCTAATATAATAAATTTATATGACATGAAATTCTACAACCAGCTCCAACTTGCAGGAATTGGACTTGTGCGTACCGAATTTCTTTTTTTTGATTATAAAGAATTCCCTACAGCAGAAGAACAGGAAATCCTTTATTCAGAGATAGTTAAAAAAGCAAATGGACATCCGGTAACTTTCAGATTATTTGATGTAGGCGGTGACAAAAAAATTCCCAGTCTTAAATTTACAGAGGAGGAAAATCCTCTTTTAGGTCTTAGAGGCATAAGATATCTAATGAAATATAAAAAAATCCTAACTGACCAGATAACAGCTATCTGCAATTCAGCAAAACACGGAATTGTTAAAATATTGTATCCTATGATATCAAATATAGACGAATTGAAAGAAGTAAATGAGATCACAAAAAAAATCATTAATGACAATGATTTTTCAAAAGACATTAAAACCGGCATGATGTTTGAAGTTCCTTCTGTTTTTATTGATCCGGCGCCTTTTTTAGAACTTATTGATTTTATAAGTATTGGCAGCAATGATCTGGTTCAATACCTCTATGGTGTTGACAGGAACAACACTAATGTAAGCTATTTATACAAACAGGATTCGGATGCAATTTATAAATTAATTAATAATGTTATTGAAGAAGCAAATAAAGAAAAAAAAGATGTAACTTTATGCGGAGAGATTGATTTTAATTCACAATTTTTAAAAAAAATAATAAAATTAGGGATCAGGAAATTCAGTATTTCTCCTGTTACAACATCTAAAATAATAGAAAAAATAAAAAAGATGGATTTATAATTTTAAAAAGGAGTAAAACATGCTTAAAATTGGAGATATTGCACCGTCTTTTTCTTTGCCTGACAAAGATAATAATACAGTTTCTCTATCAAATTTTAAAAACAAATGGATAATTCTCTATTTTTATCCTAAAGACAACACTCCGGGATGTACAACTGAAGCATGTGATTTTTCTGTTAATATTGCTGATTTTCAAAATTTGAATGCTGTTGTTATTGGAATAAGCCCGGATACTCCTGACAGCCATAAAAAATTCATTGAAAAATATTCATTAAAAGTTACATTGTTAAGTGATCAAAACCATGATGTATTAGAAAAATATGACGCTTGGCAGCTAAAAAAAAATTACGGTAAAGAATATATGGGTGTCTTAAGAAGTACATTCATAATTAATCCTGAAGGTAAAATTGAAGCTTTGTGGTATGGTGTTTCCGTTAAAAATCATATTAATGAAGTTCAGGAAAAACTTAAAGAAGCACAAAAAAATAATGATGTTCGCACAAAATAAACTTACAAAATCATTTAACACTGCAAAACTAAATGAAATATCTATTGATGATTCTTCAAAAATTATTTTATTCAGTGATTGTCATAGAGGAGATGGAAGCTGGTCGGATGATTTCGCTCATAATCAAAATATTTTTTGCCATGCTCTCAATTACTATTATAAAAAAGGATTTACATATATAGAATTAGGTGATGGAGATGAATTATGGAAATACCAAAAGTTCTCTGATATTAGAGAAGCTCATAGTTTAACTTTCGAAATTATGAGTAAATATCACAAACATAACAAATTTTTCATGATCTGGGGTAATCATAACAATACCTGGGAAAACATCCAAAATGTAAAAAAATATCTATATCAGTATTATCAAGAACGAAATTCAAAATATATTCCTTTATTCCCGGACATTAAAACACATGAAGGAATAGTACTAAAATATAAAAAAACAAACAATAGGATTTTCTTAGTTCATGGACACCAGGGAGATTTACGAAATGATGTTTTCTGGTGGTTTTTTAGTTTTCTTTCAAAAATTTTATGGAAACCACTCCAGTTATTTGGTATTAAGGATCCAACAAGTCCTGCTAAAAGTTTCACGATTAGAGTAAAAGTTGAAAGACGTATTACAGAATGGGTAAAAAAAAATAAACAAATGGTAATTGCAGGTCATACTCATCGGTCAATTTTCCCTAAAAAAGGAGATCCCTCTTATTTTAATACAGGCAGTTGTGTTCATCCTCTCTGTATAACAGGAATTGAAATAGCTGAAGGGAATATCACTCTAATTAAATGGTTTACAAATGCAAAATCAAACGGGACATTGTTTATTGACAAAGAAATTTTAACAGGCCCAAAAAAACTAACTGATTTCTTTTAATTTCCATCTTTCAATATATATTCATTTGCAATTAAAGCTGCTTTAGCGCCTTCTCCTGCAGCAATAATAATCTGTTTATAAAGTACGGCTGTAACATCACCGGCAGCAAATATACCGGGTATATTCGTCCTGCAGGCACAATCAACATTAATTTCATTATACTCATTTAAATTTAAAATATCTTTAGCAAAATCTGAATTTGGAATGAGCCCGATTTCTACAAAAATCCCGTCTGCTTTTATTTCTTCTGTTTTACCTGTTTTTTTGTTTTTTATTTCTATTGCCGTAACATTTTTATCCCCTTTTACTTCATTTACTTCAGAGTTAAAAACAACATTTACATTATCGTATTCCTTCATTTTATCAATAAGAACCTGGTCTGCTGTTAATTTTTTTAAAAATTGAATAACAGTAACATGTTTTACAAGTTTAGCCAGATCTATTGCAGCTTCTACTCCTGAGTTCCCGCCTCCAACTACTGCTACAGTTTTACCTCTATATAATGGAGCATCACATGTTGCACAAAACGCAACACCACGGCCTATGAATTTACTTTCACCAGTTACATTTAATTTCCTTGGTGATTTTCCGCTTGCAATAATAATTGATTTAGCATGAAATACACTACCGTCTTCCAGATGTATTTTTTTTACATTATTATTTGTTATTAAAGTAACTTTAAATCCTTCTTTTAATCCAATTTCAAACTGTTTAATTTGATCTTTAAATTTTTCAACAAGCTGATATCCTTCGATATACCTATATCCCATATAATTTTCTATACTTGCTGTTTCTATTAACTGTCCGCCAATATTTAATGTTATTAGACCTGTTTTTATTCCCTTTCTCATACAGTAAACAGCAGCTGTTAATCCGGCAGGGCCGCCTCCTATTATAATAATATCGTAGATGATTTTTTGATCTAACTCAGTAAGTTTATTTTCATTTGAAGTAATTTGAGAAGATAAAGTCGTATCCATTTTTTTCCCTTAAAAACAAATATTTATAATGAAAAATATATTAAATATAATATTATATCAATTTTATTACAAATTAAATTATTTAATGCTAATATTATTAAAATTTTTAAATTAAAAGATAATAATGAGTCAAGAAGTAAAACCAATTTTTATTCTTAAAAGCCATAAAGCCCCTATAAACTCTCTAGCTGTTTCAAATGACAACTCTCTCCTTTTATCATCAAGTTCCCAATTTGTTGATTATTATGAAAGACCGATTTTTTCAGATAATCAAATCTGTCTCTGGAATATTAAAAAAGGAAAACTAATAAAAAAATGGGAAGCGCATGTTTTTTATTACAATGAAACCGGTAAAATTTTTATTGATTTTCTAAATAATAATTACGCAATTTCAACCGGCCCTGATTTTAAAATTAAAATCTGGGATTTAAATAATGTTAAAGAAAAAATCACATATTCATCCCAGGATCAAAAAATAGAATGTATGAAATTATTAAAATCTAAATTGCTTCTAATAACAGGCGGGAACTATCATGACAAAACTGTACGAATATGGAATTTAAAAAATGGTGAATGTTTAAAGATTCTTTCCGGACATAAATGGGCTGTTGACTCTGTTGACATAACTAATGATGGAAAAAAAGCTGTAAGTTCAAGTAATCTGCATGATGAAAAACCAATAATAATTTGGGATATATCTCATGGCAAAAAAATTATTTCCATGGGTAATAAAGATATGAGAATCACATATGTAAAATTTTTAACAAATAAATATATTATTTCTACTGGGGAAGATAAAACAATAAGAATCTGGGATACAAGTACAGGTAAAATTAATCGTATTTTTGAAGGACATGAAGGATATCCGACGTCTTTAAAAGAGTTTTCAAACAAAAAAACTTTTATTACTGCCAATAGTTCTATAATTAAAAAACAAAGTAATTTTGTTTATACATGGGATGTTGTAAAAGGAGTATTGAAAAATAAAATTTTTGATCATGAGTCCGGGATAAATAAAATAGAAATATCTCCGGATAATAAAAAAATAATTACAGGATGTAATAATGGATATATATATCTCTGGAATGCAAAAAGTGTTTTTATGAAATTTAAAAAATAAAACAGCGTTATTTTTGTTTTTTTGGTAAAAAAACAAAAATTTTAAAGAATTCATTTGAAATTCTTGTTTATTTTTTGTTAAGATGTTTTTATTCCTTCTTTAAAATAAAGAAACAAAAAAAATCTTTTATTTAAACATAGAATAATAAAATATTTATAACGGAATTATTTATGACAAATAAAAACATTCGCTTCCTTTCAGGAAATGAAGCTGTTGCACAGGGGGCTTGGGAAATAGGATTAAAAATTGCAGCAGCATATCCCGGCACTCCTTCCTCTGAAATATTAGAATACATTTCAAAATTTGAAGAGATTGACAGTCAATGGTCTGTTAATGAAAAAGTTGCTTATGAAGTTGCATATGCTTCAAGTATTGCCGGTGCAAGATCCTTATATGCATCAAAACATGTTGGTGTTAATGTAGCAATGGATCCTTTAATGACATC
>CAZYID010000129.1:0-10525 GCA_964646595.1 uncultured Spirochaetales bacterium
TGAAAACAAGTCCTATATCAAAAAGATTTGCAACACCGCTTAACGGATCATCATCGTTAGAATTATTTTTAGAAGACGAATATCGTCTTTTTTTTAAATATTTCATCATTATTCTCCCTTAACCATAGCTTCTGTAATTAATTCTATGTTTCTTATATCTTCCTCTACCCATCGTGCTATTACCACAGAGAAAAAATATGCTATTAATCCCAATGCCAGACCTACAACAGTCGTAGTAAATGCAATGATAAGATTGGAAGTCATCTGCGTCATGTCGCCTTGAGTCAATGAAGCAAGTCCCGTTCCCATAGGAATTAATGTTCCCATAAGCCCAAGCCCAGGGCCAATGCGTGTAAGCAAACGGGCCTTATCTACCTCTTTTGTTAATTTCAATTCTTTTTCCTGAATTAAAGCTTCAACCTTTTCATGAAAAAAATTATCTTTATTTTTTACAAGTAAAGAGAGTTTTTCTGCATAAATAAGCACTCTTTTCGGTAAAAATGTTTTCAGAACATCGGGTAATTTTTTTATCTTTTGTATCTCTTCCAGATATTGAGAAATACCGGAATTTCTTTTTAATGTTTTTCGTCGTATCCACTCTGCAAAAAATCCGCCTGAAAAAACTATTACCCATCCGGTAAGAATTACTAAAAGTATTAAGACCGGATAAAAAAGGCTGGAAGAAATAGCATAGATAATTGTCTGTAATAAGTTTAATGGATTTTCCATAATTATAACTCCTCTAAAAAAAAATTTTTCATCGTCCCGCATTGGAAATGCAGGACTAGCATTGTATTTAAATTTTATTTTTAAATTTGATTATCATTCCTACAGTAAAAAGTAAAATTACAACTATCAATAAAAGCGCAAAAGACTTTAAATCCAGTGCAATATTTGACGCTGTATTAGAAATAATTTTGTTATAAAGCTCTTTTGTCTCCTGATAGACAGGTGCAATTAATATCAAAAGAAAGAAATATATAGCGATCATTACCATTGTCAGCCCTAAAAATGACGAGTTTGCATTAATTATTTTTTTACGAAATGGAAAAGTAAAAAGTATTAGGAATAAAGAAAAACTTATAAAAACAGCAAACAATATTCCAGTCGTATAAAATTTTGAAAATGAAAATAATTTATATGAAAATGATAACGTAAAAAAAATCACCATCATACAGACAGGACACGGTAAAATTAACAGTAAGACTCTGCCTGCTGGTTTTTCAGATTTACTAATAAGCAATTTTACACCCCAGAAAAAAATGCCGGCAGCAATTAAAATGTGTAAAATCATTCCATAATTCATAATCCCAATAAAATAGTCGAAATATTTCAGTAACTCAAAATTTATGATTAATAAAAAAAATAATAGGAATAAAAAAAAGTAAATCAAATATGTTGTGAATAAAAAGACAATTTTTCTTTTTAAAGAGATGAATCTATCGTAAATAATTGCTGTCGCACCGATTCCAACTTTGACGCCGAAAGATGAAAGCGACGTTAAGATACCAATAAGCCAGAATTTTTCGATCATACACACTCCCTTTATTTGATTTCATCACTGATATCATTTTTATCAGTTTTTTTTATTTTCTTTTCATAAGTTAATTTTATACCTAATGTTACAGAGCCTCCTGCCATAGGATACCCATAGGCTAAAAAATATTGAGTGTTTAAAGCATTTTTTATAGATGCAAATAATGTCATATGCTTTATTGTTTGAGAAAAATTAATATCCAGAGTAAAAAATGGGTCTAATTTTGTTGTGTTTAGAGTTGAGGTATATCTTTCACCTTCATAATGCCCAAGAATATTAATATTTCCATTCTTCCAGCTAAATATGACTCCAAATCCAAAAGTATGAATTGGATTATATGGCATTCTTTTATCATCTTCAAAAGTGAAATCATCTGTTAAAGCATAAGACAATAAGAATGAATACGAAGCAATCAATGTAACATGTTTAGAAAAATCACTTTTTATTTCATTATCAATTCCAAAATAATATGCTTTATCTAAATTTTCTGCTTTCGGTACTTTGCCCGTTCTTTTTTGCCAGACAATTATATCTTTTATATAATTTATATAAACTGAGGATTCTGCTGATAGGATTTTAGTTTTATAAAATTTTAATATTATATCTCCTCCAATTCCGTCTTCCGGTATCAAATCAGGATTTCCTTCAGCCATATTATCTTCCGGCCAATAAAGTTCTCCGCAGGTTGGCAGTCTAAATGTTCTGTAATAATTGTTTTTAAGCGTAAAATATTTGCCTAAATAAAAAACAAATCCCAGTTTAGGTATAGGAACAGGATATTTACTCGCTGCAATAAGTTTAACTGATGGAATTATTTGAGCAAAAGATAGTATAGAAAATTCTGCAGTTAAGTATCCACCCCCGTTAAAAAATGAATGTTCCCCCAGGTTGGTAGTATCAACATAATCGTATGTATAATCCCCGCCTGCTCTTAAAGTCAGCCAATCAGTAACTATGAATCCCCATCTATTTATTACATTAACAGTATTGATATCCTGTATAAGTTTATTTTCACTTGATTCACTCCATGACTCCAGATTATCGTATTTATAATTTACAATAACCTCTGTATCTATGTTTTCATGACCTACCAGGTCTGCATCATAAAAAATACTTGCAGAAGCATTTTGATCTATCCGAAACCCGGAGTCTTCATAATTTATAGACCCGGGAGTATTTTTATTGGCAAAGTAATAACCGCCGGAAAAACAAAGACTCATATATTGAGGCAGGTTAAATTTCAAGGAACTGGTAATATCTGCATCCCATACTTCATTCTTCTCTCTTCTCCTCTTCACATCATTACTGTCTTTATAAATAAAATGATTAAAAGCTCTGGTTCCTTCCATATTGAAATCCCAATTTGCAACCTCATTTCCAAAACTTAATCCAAGATTTAACTTTTGCGTATCAAAAAAATCATACCATTCGGAAAACTTTTTTTTCTCATCAGCTTCTTTCTTATCTTTAGATTTCTCATAATAAAAATCAGGATAGTAAAACATATTGGAAATACTGCTGTACAATTTTAAACCAGGTTCCTTCTTTTTTTTGGTTATTATATTTATAATTCCCCCTATCGCGCCGCTAAGATTATATTTTGTATCTGATCCGCCCTTAATAATCTGAATTTCTTCAATATTTGAAAGTGGAATTAAACTTAAATTAACCTGACCGGATATTTTAGAATTTATAGGAACACCGTCTATTAATATTAAAATCCGTTCTCCGCTTAATCCACGGATTTTGACAGTAGATTGATTACCATAAATACCGTAACTTTTAATGTTTAAATGGCATGATTTTTCTAAAAGATTTTTTAGATCGACAGGATTCGTTTTTTCTATCTCTTCTTTTATTATTGTTTTAATTTGCTGGGTAGTTTCTTTTGTGCCATATATTACAAGCTCATCACCTTCCATTACTAAATCCGAAAAGTCGTCCGTATTATCGCTTGTTGAAATGCTATCTGTTTTACTATCATCCTTGTTTTCTCCGGCATGTAAAATAAATGGTACAAAAATAATAAAGATGATAATTTTGATAAATAAATTTCTTTTAAATTCCATAAATACTCCTTTTTCTTGAGTGAAAAAGAAGTCAGAAAATAATACCACTTAATAAAAAAATTGTGCTAATGGTATATTCCGACCTATTCCACGAAGTCAAAATAATTTTTTTCGATTTTTAGAATTGTATACCAAAGTCTCCTGACTTATGAGTAACTAACCTCACCTGTGCCTTCCCATCCTTATAAGATAGTGGCTGTATTACAGGATTGTCCTCAATTACAGTTACGGGATAGTGGAGGATTCACACCTCACTTCCTTTGAAATATACAAAAAACTTTATAGATGATTTTTAATTCTTTGTCAATTGATAATTGTTGCTATTTTATATTCACTGATTGCAACCTTTTAAGTTACAGTTCAAAATAAACTAATTGTAAAACAGAATATTTTTTTATATATTCATTAAGAATAGAATAAACATTTTAAAGGATTTATTTATCATGAATAATATTGCAGTAATTGATGGTATGGGTGGAGGAATAGGCACAGAAATTATCACACAATTAAGAAAAGAGTTCAACGATGATATTAATATCTTTGCTCTTGGAACAAATGCGGTTGCAACAGATCGAATGATGCAGGCAAAAGCAAACAAAGGAGCTTCCGGTGAAAACGCAATCAGGTATTCTTTAAATTTTGCAGACTTTATCCTGGGGCCGATTGGTATAATTATGCCGAACGGACTCATGGGTGAAGTTACAAAAGAGATTGCTGAAATCGTTACCTCTTCAAAAGCTAAAAAAATATTAATTCCTGTAAATCATCCTGATTTAAAAATAGTAGGCATTGAAAATGAATCCCTTTCAAAATCAATAGAAGATAGTATTATTGTACTGAAAAAAATGATCAAAAATATTTGACTGTTATCTATTTTTTGTTTATAAAACATAAAAAGGGCATGAAGCCCCTCAATGAAATAAATTATGTTATTTCAACATATTATTTTAATAAGAAAATTACCGAAGTAATTCAATTCTTTCTTTCTCAAATCAACTTACCTATGAATGGTAATTCTTTTTGCATGAAGCAAATATAAGTATTTAAAAAAATCATAAAATTACTCAAAAAGGAGAAAAATATGTTTCTAAAAAGAATGATCCCAATCATATTGGTAATCTTATTTATTTTTTACAGCTTTGCTTTTTCGGAAGAGCCAAAAGAATTAACTTTAGCTATTGGAGGAGAGAGTACCGAAGGTTATGACCCAATTCTCGGCTGGGGCAGATACGGCAGCACCCTTTTTCATAGTACAATTTTAAAAAGAGATGACAACCTGAAAATTGTTAATGACCTTGCAACAAGTTATTCAATAAGCAAGGATGGGCTTATATGGATTGTAAAAATAAGAAATGATGTAAAATTTTCTGATGGTACAGCATTAACTGCAAGTGATGTTGTTTATACCTTTATTAAAACAAAACAATCCGGAGGAAAAGTCGATCTGACTATGCTCGAGTCTGTAGTTGCAAAAAGTAAGACTGAAATTGAATTTAAATTAAAACATCCATGTGTCACTTTTATAAATAAATTAATTACGCTTGGAATAGTTCCGGGAAACATTCATAAAAATGATAAAAATTATGCTCGCCATCCGGTCGGCTCTGGTCCATATAAATTTATAAACTGGATTGAAGGACAGCAATTAATGGTTGAGGCAAATCCATATTATTATGGACATAAGCCGGAGATAAAAAAAATTACGTTTTTATTCATGGATGAGGATGCTTCTTATGTTGCAGCAAAAACTGGAAAAGTTATGATGGTTGCAGTACCTGCAAGTCTTTCGAGACAAAAAATAAAAAATATGAGTATTCATCCGGTAAAAAGCGTCGATAACAGGGGAATATGTTTTCCGGTAATTCCTAACACGGGTAAAAAGACGCAGGAAGGCTATCCTATAGGCAACAATGTAACCTGCAATATTGAAATTAGAAAAGCAATAAACTATACGCTTGACAGACAATTGCTTGTTGATACAATACTGGAAGGTTATGGGACTCCGGCTTATGGAATAGTTGACGACCTTGAGTGGGATAATCCTGAAATTAGAATCAAAAATAATGATCTGGAAACTGCAAAAAAAATATTATCCAGGGCAGGATGGAAAGATACTGATAATGATGGAATCATAGAAAAAAATGCTCTCAAGGCAGAATTTAATCTTATTTATCCGGCAAGCGACAGTTTAAGACAGCAGCTCGCTCTTGCAAGCGCCGATATGATTAAAAAAATAGGTATAAAAGTAAATGTTATCGGAAAAAGCTGGGATGAAATTGCAACCTTAAATCATGCAAATGCTATATTATTCGGTTTTGGCAGCCATACACCGGAAGAAATGTACAGCATTTATTATGGAAAATTCGCAGGAAACGGGCATTATAATGCCGGATATTATGTGAATCCTACAGTTGATAATTATTTTGATAAAGCAATGATATCCACATCTTTTAATGATTCTTTAAAATACTGGAAACTCGCTCAATGGGACGGCAAAACAGGGTTGTCTTTAAAAGGAGATGCTCCATGGGCATGGCTTGTAAACATTTCACACATTTATTTTGTTTCCGACTCCCTTGATATAGGCAATTCGAGAATAGAACCGCATGGTCACGGCTGGCCGATAACGGCAAACATAGAATATTGGAAGTGGAAAAAATAAATGAAAAATCAATTTGTAAAAAATTCTTACCAGTTTTTCTTAAGAAAAATTGGTAAGTTTATAATTATACTCTCTCTAGTATGCGTTTTAGCATTTTGCCTTGCTATTGCCTCACCGATTGATCCGGTCAGAGCTTATATTGGTGCAGATATGCTTCTTGTAAGTCCGGATCAGCAGCGAATAATCCAGGAAAGATGGGGACTGGATAAGCCCCCGCTTATTCGTTTTGGAAAATGGTTCGGAGAAATCATTAAAGGAAATTTCGGGGTCTCAATGATTTATAATGAACCTGTTGTAAATGTTATTGCAAAAAGATTTTATACGTCATTGTTTTTAATGCTTATTGCATGGGGTTTATCCGGTATTTTTGGATTTATTCTGGGAATAATCTCAGGTTTTTATAAAAATAAATGGTTTGTAAAGATAATAGATATTTATGCTTATACCCTTGCCTCGACTCCGGTTTTCTGGCTCGGGATTGTAATGCTTGTATTTTTCTCAGTTATTCTCCAATGGACTCCGATCGGCGGGGCTACACCTCCGGGAATTTTACCGGAAGAAGCAACCCTGCTTCAAAAGATACATCATATCATTCTTCCAGCGGCAACATTATCTGTAATAAGTATTGCAAATATAACAATGCATACAAAGGTAAAAGTAATCGAATTAATGCAAAGCGATTTTGTTCTTTATGCCCATTCAATGGGAGAGTCCAATTATAATATAATAAGACACCATATTTTACGAAACGCTTTATTGCCGGCAATTTCTCTTCAATTTGCTTCTATAGGTGAAATATTTGGCGGTTCTGTCCTGGTTGAGCAGGTTTTTTCATATCCGGGACTTGGTAAAGCAACTGTCGAGGCAGGTATTCGAGGAGATGTTCCGCTTTTACTGGGGATTGCTATTTTTACTACAATTTTTGTATTCTGGGGAAATGTGGTTGCAGATTATTTTTACAAAGTTGTTGATCCAAGAATAAATCAGAGGGAAACAGTCTATGAATAAAAAATTAAATTCAAGATCAAAATCCGTATTAATAATATTATTTTGCGCTTTTTTCCTCATGTTTTTATTTATTCTGAATTTTTCTTTATCAAAAGAAGGATTATCAACACATCTAACTGAAAGATACAAAACACCTTCATTCTCACATTTTCTTGGTACAGATTGGCTGGGTCGTGATATGTTTACAAGAATCATAAAGGGTTTGTTTGTAAGTTTTCAAATCGGTTTTACAGCAGCCTTTGCAAGTTCTATACTTGCGGCAATATTTGGGATTTCTTCAGCTGTATTTGGCAAAGCTGTAGATTTAATTATAACCGGACTTATCGATTTGTTTTTAAGCATTCCTCACCTTGTACTGCTTATACTTATCTCTTTTGTACTGGGAGGCGGTTTTAAAGGAATAATAATCGCTGTTGCAATCTCTCATTGGCCCAGATTAGCAAGAATAATAAGAGCAGAAATTTTACAGTTAAAATCTTCCGAGTTTGTTCAACTATCTTATAAATTCGGACATTCAAAATTCTGGATAATGAAAAATCATATGTTAACTCACATCACTGGGCAATTTTTCATAGGAACAGTCCTTATGTTCCCTCATGCGATATTACATTCTGCAGGTTTATCATTCATAGGCTTCGGGCTTACACCAAACAACCCGTGTATCGGTATTCTTCTATCAGAGTCAATGAGACATCTTGCTACAGGTTACTGGTGGCTGGCAATTTTCCCGGGAATCGCCCTGGTTTTGATGGTTATTTCATTTGATACTATTGGAAGAAGCATCTCACAAATTTTTGATCCAAAGACAAGAGAGGAATAAAATAATGCTTGAAATAAACAATTTATCACTTGGATTTTTAAGATATAGTAAAAACTTTTTTAAAAAAGAAAATTTAAGAATAATCTCTAATTTTAATCTCTCTGTTAAAAAAGGTGAAATAGTTGCAATTATTGGATCCAGCGGGGCAGGAAAAAGTTTACTTGCCCATTCGATTTTAGGGATTTTACCCAAAAATGCTAATATTTCCGGAGAAATGAAATTTAATGGTAAGATTTTAACGGAAAGTAAGAAGAAAAAGTTAAGAGGCAAAAAAATTGTTTTAATTCCTCAATCGATAAATTTTCTCAATCCCCTTATATCTGTCGGCACACAGGTCTATAGAGCAGCTTTCAATTATTCTAAAAATAAAAAAGAATCAGAGTTATTAAAAGAAGAGGCATTTAAAATATACAATCTAAGTGATAATGTAAAAAAGCAATATCCCTTCCAGGTTTCAGGTGGAATGGCAAGACGCGTACTTACTGCAATTGCAACAGTAAGTAATGCCAGTTTAATTATTGCAGATGAACCGACAACAGGCCTTGATCCAAAAGCAATTGACGAATCGCTTTCTTATTTAAAAAAAATAGCAGCCGAAGGAAAGGGTATAATTTTAATAACTCATGATATAAACTATGCGTTAAAATATGCGGATAAAATTGCGGTTTTTTACGGAGGATCAACTGTTGAAATAGCATTACCTTCTGATTTTGAAGATAAATCAATGCTACGGCATCCTTACACAAAGGCGCTTTTTGACAGCCTTCCAAAAAATGAATTTTCATTTATCCCCGGATTTAATCCTTTTGGAGAAATGCTTCCGGATGGTTGTGTATTTCATTCTAGATGCAAAAATAGTATAGATGTTTGCAAGTCAACTCAACCTGAACTAAAAATAAAAAATAATGGAAAGGTCTGGTGTCACAATGCTTGAGCTAAAAAACGTTTCTTTTAAATATCGTCATAATTTACCATGGATTATTGATAATATTAACATCAATATTAAAAATAATGAAATTATTGGGATTAGTGGAGACAGTGGAAAAGGCAAAACAACAATTGCCAAAATCATGGCAGGATTTTTAAAGCCCCAAAGGGGAGAAGTCTTATTTGATAGAGAATCTCTTCCGACAAAAGGTTATTGTCCTGTTCAGCTTATTTTTCAACATCCGGAATTTGCTGTAAATCCCAAGTGGAATTTAAAAATGATTTTAGGAGAAATAGACGGATTTTTTCCTGATAAGGAAATCCTTGACTTATTAAGCATAAATCCTTTGTGGATGGATAGATTTCCACATGAACTTTCCGGTGGAGAATTACAGAGAATCGCTGTTGCAAGAATCTTAAATCCAAAAACTCGTTTTATAATTGCCGATGAAATGACATCCATGCTCGATGCAATAACTCAGGCACAAATCTGGAATGCAATAATTAATTTTAGTAAAATAAATAATGTTGGAATAATTGCAATAAGTCATGATTATGATTTGCTTGATAGGATCTGTACACGGATTGAAAAATTATCTTAGTAAACATGATTCATGCGATCCATATAAGTTGTTTTTAAATTAAAATTGTCACTTTTTTTTTCAATATATTTGCTAAAGTCGGTCTCGCGGTCACTACAATGAAGGGTAAATCTTATTTATCAATAGGATCGGTCTCTATGGGTATAGCAGGGTCTATAGTAAATGAAGATATTTTTCAATATTATCTGGGTATGCGAAATGAATATATAGACATGTCTGAATTTACAAGAAGGATAGAAGAAGGTATATATGATAAAGAAGAATTTGAGAAAGCATTAAAATGGGTTAAGGAAAATTGCAAGGAAGGAGAAGACGATAATCCTAAGGATAAACAAAAATCACGTGATCAAAAAACAGGGAATGGGAATTTGTTGTTAAAATGATACTTATTGCAAGAGATTTGATGGTTGGGAATGATAAGTTGGCTGAAGCTGGATTTGGTGAAGAAGCACTTGGACATAATGCTATTGCTGCCGGATTTCAGGGATAGAGACAATGGACTGATCACTACTCGAATTATGACTTTATGGAAGCAATCCTTAATACATCTTTTGACTGGAACGGTATAAGACAGCTTTAATGGTGTTGCAATGTTATTTGGAAATTTTATAACAGGAACAGCACAGATTTTTTCTGATATCAGGACTTTCTGGAGTCCTGAAGCTGTAAAGAAAGTAACGGGGAAAACTATAACAGGTTTAGCTGAAAATGGACTGATTCATTTCATAAACTCCGGTCCTACTGCTTTAGACGGTACAGGAGAACAAGTTAAAAATGGTAAACCTGTAATCAAACCTTTCTGGGAAGTAACAGCAGAAGAGGCAGGCAAATGTCTCGATGCAACATTATTTAGACCTGCGGATATCGGTTATTTCAGAGGAGGTGGGTATTCTACAGATT
>CAZYID010000130.1:0-10446 GCA_964646595.1 uncultured Spirochaetales bacterium
CATGAACTTTGCTTTAGACGTTATAAATTCCGGATTTACCAGATATACTGCAGCTTCCCAGTGAGGTAAAAGTTCGCTTATTTCCCGAGCGACAAAAGGTTTTCTCCAGTCTCTATTATTGTTTTCTTTTTGAATAAATAATGGAATACTATTATCATTTAATATTGTCATAATCCTGATTGTAGATGATAGATCAGGTAAAGATTCAACAATTCTATTATTTAATTCGTCTTTATTTATTACACAACCAATTATATGGTCTTTATCTGTCTTTTTCCAGAAAATATGAGTTAACTCATCATATAAAATCCTGGGTATAATACCATGATCTTTATTTTTAACTATTTCATCAATTTTTAATAACTCGGATATATATATTGATTTTTCTTGTTCAGTTATTGTGTTTTTATTTAACTCTTTTTCCTGTACCATAACATTTCTTAAAAATGTTTGTTTCCCTTCATCTTCAGCCTTTTTATAAACTTCTTCTTTTAAAGGTTTGTTTTCATAGAATTCTTTAACAGCTTGTTCTTCAGCAATTTTTTTATTTATAGTAGTTTTTTCTTTTTTAACTTCATTTATTCGAGTAGAAGATTTTGATTTTGGAGAATAACCAAATTTATCATCTTGTGATATTTCTGAAGATGAATCAAAACGGTTTTTTAATTCAATATCATTGTCGATATTATCTTGAATAATTTGATCTTTATATGCTAATGCAATATTCATATAAATCGGAGTAGGGGATTTACCTTTTAAAAAATCTTTATTCCAGTTAAGAAATGTTAATTCATCATTTGATAGTTTACTATTGATATCAGGCCATAATATTTCCAGCTCTTTAGAAAGATGAAAAGGTACATTTACTAGAGGTGAGCCATTTTTCCATTTATTAAAAGTATTTTGGTTGTTTACACTGTCAGGCAGTTCAATTAAATTGTTTAATTCCTCTTCAATATTAATCAGTTCTTTTTGAATTAATGTTTGAAGATAATTAATTTCAGTTAAAAATGTGTTTGATAACTGTTTTTCAATATATGCTTCTTCATGTGTTACAGCTCTAGCTGCAAGAATGCTAAGAACAGTACATGGAATAATTATTGCGATAATAAAAACAATTATTAATAAAGGTTTAAATTTATTTATCATAGTATAACTCATTTTGAGTTTTAATATAAATCATTATATAAAATATATTATGTCATTTTTACAATCTTTTATCAAGATTTCAAATTAATAATTATTAAATAGGGAGAATAAAAAGTCTTCTTTCTTATTTATATTATTGTCTTCTATAAAGATCACTTGATGACCCAAATATTTGATTTTGTTTGTCAATATTATTATATGATAATTTATCTTCAGGAAATGCTGCTATATGAATAACATTATTATTAAATATAATAAAATTAGCATTTATATCTTTACTCATCATAGAATATTCTTTTCCTAGATCAATAGCATCTATTTTTATGGAGTCAGTTAATTTAAGATTATGTATGAATTTTATTGCATTGTTTAAAGAAATATTTTTTTTGGTTTCATCATTTAATGAAGAAAAAGCAGAAGATTTTAATATTTTTGGCCAGAATTTTTTAAACATATATGGATAAGCAAAAATATCAAGACTTATAACTTTATCTCCAATAGCAACAATTGCGCCTATTGTACCTTCTTTTAAATTTTCAACTTTTTTTAAATCTTTTTCTATAGATATAATTTTTTCTTTAACTTTTTTATCTTCATATATATCCTGATATGCTTGAGAATTTGACTCTACTTTATTTTTTTTTACATATTTTGATATTTCATTCCAAATATTTGACTGAGATTCTCCTTTGCTTTTTTGTGCTTCTGCTCTAAGTTTAGAAGTACCAAGATTTTCTTTACTATAAAAAGTATTAGAATTATAATTCCACCTTCCCTGTTCTACACAAAAAACCGGAACAATTAAACTTTTTCTTTTAGGTCCAATAATTACATCTCGTGCAATTATTCTATCTTGTTTACTTCCTGTAATTATTTCACCGCCCATAAAAAAAATTGTTTTATCAGATTTGTTTGTAATTTTTACCTGTGGTACATTTCCTCCGTCTAATTCTGTAATTATTAAATAGTTTTTTCTTAAAGCCTCGTCAATAAAAATGAAATTAGATTCTTTGCTTTTATTGTTTTTATAAATTGGTATAACTGTTAAATTATTACTGTATATTGGATTACCAACTTCAATCGAATTAAGTAATTCATTTAATTCTTTTATTTCAACAGAATGAGTTAATATTGTTGTTAGTAAAATAAGTAAAGCGGTTAGTAAAAAAACAATTGTCTTTTTCATAATTTATACTCCATAATATATAAGATTTTAAATATATTATGGCATCAGATTGATATTAAGTTGTCATAAGAATGCAAAATCATTGTAAAAAGGTTGTAAAAAGGAGTCATTAAGATTTGTTGATTTTTTTATTTATCTATATTAATTCATTTAATAAATCCAATAGGATATGTTTGTCCAACTGGTGAAACAAATGGATATTGCAAATGCTTAAAAATTTTATCAGCTAATATAGGAACTTCATTATCAATATAATTAGCAATTTCTAATGTTTTAATAAATTTATCTTTATCATAATCAGCTTTGCCTAATAATCCTTCAACTAACACATAAGTAAATAATCCATGACCTTGATACCCTTCTAATGCTTCCTGAGAAGAAGAAGCTGCGCATAAAATAGTAACACCTACAGCTCGGCTTAAAATTTTAACTGCCCTGGCAAATGTTATACCACGAGTTAACATGGCTGCCTGTATTGATTCACCAAGCGCCTGGGAATTGCATGTATCAAGTATAATTAATTTTTTTGAACATGAGATATTCGCAATGATTTCTTTTAAAGTATTTTGACTTATTGCCTGTTCTTTTAATTTTTGATTTGAAACAGAACCAACATTTGATGACATAAGAAAATATTCTCCTTCGTCTACTGTACCATGACTTGCTACATAAAAAATAAAGAGATCTTGAGCTTGTATATTATTAAAAGACTTTAATTCTTTTAAAATATTCTCTTTAGTGGTTTCTTCTTTATTCAATAGTAGTTTAATATTAATATCTTTAAAAATAGAGGATGAGATTTTATTAATTGTCTGATTAAACATTTTTGCATCTGCAACAGCATAATTTAATTTAAAATTAGGATTATTATATTCATCAATTCCAATTATAAGCCCATATAATGATGATTGATAATCATTTTTAATATTTACTATAATTTTTTTTATTTCTTCATTGCTCTGCATTGTATTATCATTATTAAATGCAATGATTTTTATTTCATTCTCTCCATCAATTAATTGAATTGAATATTCTAAATGTGTTTTTTTTGATTTATTTGTTTTTAGTTCCCTTGTATTATCTAAAATAACCGCTGATTTATTATTGAAAATTCTTACATCTCCAATTCCACCGCCATTATCAATTATATTTAATTTGATTAAAGCTTTATCTCCACTTTTTTGTATATCATCAATTATTATTGTTGGCGGATTTTTAATATTTTGAATGCTGATTTTTTTAGTAAGACTTCTACCTGATAAGACTTGTTGAATAATGTCAGGGCGATAAAAAGTTTCTGTAAAATTATCAATACTATATATATGACCGCCTAATTGCACATTCAATTGTTTTGCACCATCTTTTGATGAGTTAAAGTACCCATCCGGAGTAACGGATACCCATTCGATATCAGAAAAACTAATAAATGAAGCTAGTTCATTTCCTGTGACAGCATTCCAAATTTTAACAGTTCCATCCAGACTGCTTGAGAGAATAAATCGTTCATCTAAAGAAGTGGTAACTGAAGTTACTGTACTTTTATGGCCGTTAAGAGTAAATATTTCCTTTTTATTTTCTGCATTAAATATTTTAATCTGTCCATTATATCCTGAAACAATAATTTTTTTTCCATCAGCAGAAAAACAGCAGTCTTTTATGTTAATAGTTTTAAATGAATTAATTTCTTTTAAGAATCCAAGGTCATATTGAACTTCCCAAATTTTAATTTCACCATCATAACTGCCTGATACAATATATTTTCCGTCAGAAGAAAATTTTACAGCATTAACAACATCAGAATGTTCTGTAATAGAGATTAATTCAAGACTGTTTTTTAATTCCCAGAACTTAATTGTTCTATCATAATCAGAAGAGACAAAATATTTACTGTCAGGAGAGAAATCAATACTTTGTATTGAACTTTGATGGCCTTTATAGATACGAATTAATTTTTTACTTAATGTATCAAAAAGTCTTATACTGTGATCTCTATAAACAGATAAAATTGTTCGTCCATCTGGAGAAAACTGTATCGCTCTTCCGCTATAATAACGGTCAGAAAATGTATGAATCTCTTCTTTTTTTTCTAAATCCCACAATTTGAGGTCTTTTCCACTTGAAATAAGATATTTATTATCCGGAGAAAAAGAGACACTAGAAACTTCATCTATATGTCCTTTTAAAACGGAAATTTGTTTTCCATTAACACTATCCCATATTTTTATTGTTTTATCATTACAGGCAAAAGCAATAGTTTTTTTATCAGATGAATATACAACTTTATTTACAGCAAAAGAAAACCCTTGTATTATTCTGGTTTCTTTTATGTTTTTTAAATCCAAGATTTTTATTTTAGCATCATCAGTTGCGTAAGCCAGCTGTTTTCCGTTTGGAGAAAATGTAATAGAATTTATTATAGATGTATCTTTTATATCATTAGAAATTAGTTTTCCCGAAAATTGGTCATAAATTTGTATTTCTTTATATCTATCATGAGCAATTATTTTATTATCAGGGGAAAGAGAAATATTTTTTCCTGTTTTACTTGTGTATTCTTTTACTACTTTAGCTGTTTTGATGTCAATCTTACTTAGCTTATAACCAAGTGCAATAATTGATTTGCCGTCTTTTGTGAATATAATTTTTTTACTTGAATGCTTTATTGTGAATAATTCTTTATTATCTTTAAGACTTATTACTTTTAGTTGTCCTCCACCTAAAGCTATAAGTTTCCCATTCGGTGAAAATGAAGCAGTGCTAAAGCTGTAACTATTATTAAAATATTTTATTAATTTTCCATTTTTTACATCCCATAAATAGGTCTTAGTATCATTAGATGCACATGATAGAATAAATTTACTATCAGGAGAAAAAACAGTTTGTCTGATTTGGTCTAAATGTTTTTTATTTTTCCAAACAATAGACATTGTTTTTAGGTCCCACAAGATTATATTTTTATCAGCACTTCCAGTTACCATGAATTTCGAATCCGGAGAAATATCAACAGTGTTAATTTGATGAGCATGACCGGTGAGTGTTTTTATAAGACGGCCGCTTTTCACATTCCATAATTTAATAGTTTTATCATCACTAACTGATACTATGATTTTTCCATCAGGAGAATATACTATTGAGTTTATTTGATGCGAATGACCTAATTGAGCATAAATTTCAGGCTTATCATTACTATGAAGTAAAATAGAAGAAAAAATAATTACTATAAATAAAACAATAAAAATTTTATTTTGCATTTATTTCTCCATGAGATTTAAAATATTATTAACTAATATCATTTTTTATAATCCTCTGGTTATAAAAAGTCAAGAAAATATAAAACATGTATGTATTTTTTTACATTTCAGTTAAGTGAAAACATTTGAGTATAGGAATATAGAATAATTATAAATAATAATAGTTTATTGAAATTATTATAAGTTTAGTGTATAACAATAAAAAAAGATTTGGAGAGTAAATGATGGATGGAAAGAATAGGGGCGATATTAAACAAGGCATGGAAGTAGCAATAGTTTTAAAAAAAGATCAAAGAACCGGCGCAGTAACGGAAGGAATAGTGCAGGATATATTAACAAACAGTCAATTTCATCCACACGGTATAAAAGTAAGACTTGTTTCGGGTGACGTTGGAAGAGTAAAAATAATTAAATAAGATTTTAAACAAAAAGAAATTAATAATTATGAAAAATGTATGCATCACAAACTTTTTTAAAAAGAAATTAATTTGCATTCAAAGTTTTATAATAAAGAAACTTTGAAAATAACAACTTTATAAAAAGGAGAATAAAATGATTTTATTATTTTTAATTTTACCTATTTTTTTAATAATTATATTACCTTTTATTTTATATAATACTTTGGTTGGGAAAAAGAATCAGGTTGAAAATGCATTTGCAAGTATAGATGCAATGCTGAAAAAAAGATATGATCTTATACCAAATCTTGTTGCAAGTGTAAAAACATACATGAAGCATGAAAGAAATGTATTAACAGAAATTACTGCATTAAGGACTAAAGCAATATCTGGAAATTTAAGCACAGAAGATAGAATTGATATTGATAACAAAATATCAAAAGCAATAGGCGGTATTATGGTAGCCGTAGAAAATTATCCCGAGTTAAAAGCAAGCCAAAATTTTTTACAATTGCAGGCAGCAATAAATGAAACAGAAGAACAAATTTCAGCTGCAAGAAGAGCATATAACTCAGCTGTAACTGATTATAATAATGCAACAGAAATGTTTCCAACAAATATTATAGCAGGCATTGCAGGCTTTAAAAGAAAAAAAGTATTTGAAATAACCGAAGTTGAAAGGAAAAATGTTAATGTAAATGATTTGTTTAACAGCTAAAAGAGGAAAGAATGAAATCAACAGAAGAATTAAAAATTTTTTTTGAGGGTGAACTTGTTAATGATCTGAGTTCATTAGAGGAAAAAAGAAAGAAAATAGCTAAAAAAGCTATTAAAGTAAATATCCTTTTTGGATTTTCATTGATAATTCCTATAGTGTTATTTTTTTTTATATATCATTTTTCTATTATTATTTTAATTATAATTGTTTTTTTATGGATTTTCATTTTTAATAAAATAACTAAAAATTATAGATCAGACTTTAAAAATGTAGTTATAGCAAGAGTAATTAAATTTATTGATAATAACTTAAATTATAATCCAAATCAATGTATTAACTTTGATAATTATATGAGAAGCAAACTTTTTTTAAGAAGAACAGACAGGTATAGAGGAGATGATTATGTTTCAGGGAAACTGGATAAAACAAATATTGAGTTTTCTGAATTACACACAGAATATAAAACTGTAACAAGAACCAAAAATGGTACTCAAACACATTGGCATACAATTTTTAAGGGTATTTTTTTTATTGCTGACTTTAATAAAAAATTTAAAGGACAAACATTTGTTTTACCGGATGTTGCACAAAGAACATTCGGTAATTATCTGGGTAATATTTTTCAATCTATGAATAAATTTAAAGGTGAATTAATTAAAATGGAAGATCCATTATTTGAAAAGTATTTTGTGGTTTATGGAGATGATCAAATTGAAGCAAGATATATTCTTTCTACAAATTTATTGAAAAGAATAGTTGATTACAAAATAAAAACCGGGAAACAAATATATCTGTCTTTTATTGAGAATAAAGTATTTATTGCTATTTCATATGTAAAATCTTTATTTGAACCGAAACTTTTTAAAACATTATTTGATTTTAATATGATTCAGGAATATTATGAAGATTTTAAGTTAGCAATTAATTTTGTAGATGAATTAAAACTTAATACAAGGATTTGGGGATAAATAGTTATTTCCCCTGGATTGTTATGAAATGATATTTTTTATTAGAAGAAAAATAACCCTGTTATTTAAAACAGGATTATTTTTTTATAATAAAAGATAATTTATTAATATCTGTTGTTATTTCTTCTAAATCCACCGCCGCCGCGGTTATTATTTCTTTTAGGTCCATCAAATGCTTCGTTAACCTTTAATGTTCTGCCTTCAACTTCTTTTCCATTTAATTCGTTAATTGCAGCAAAAGCTGCTTCTTCATTTTCCATTTCCACAAATGCGAAACCTTTTGATTTTCCAGTAAATTGATCTTCAATTACTTTTACTGATAAAACTTCACCAAAGCTAGAGAATAATTCATTTAATGCTGAATTATCAGTATCATAATTCATATTCCCTACATAAATTTTTTTTGACATGCAAAATCTCCTTTTGTCACTAAAATTTTATTTAAAAAAATAAATTTTCTATTTTAATTATTTATTATCTTTATTACTAATCATTAAGTGTCAATAAGGTATCTAGAATTGAATTATTGATGTGATTAAATTGATCAATAAAATAAAAAAATCCTTGATAGTTCATTACTTCTTTGAATATGTAAAAAAATAAAACAATAAAAAAGAACTTAAAAAAATTAAATATATTACTTTTAATAATTAGCATAAATTGTAAAACAAGTCAATAATTATTGGTTAAACTTAATTTGCATATATAATATATTCTATTTTTCAACAACAATATTTGATGTAGCTGGAATTGTAAAATAAAAAGTTGATCCTTTTCCTGGTTTAGAATCCAACCAAATTCGTCCTCCTAATTGAGTTGTTATTTTTTTGCAAATGGCAAGTCCAATGCCGGTACCTTTAAGGTGGTCTTCCCGATGTAATCGGTGAAAAATTTCAAAAATCCTTTCATTCTGTTTCATGTCAATGCCAATACCATTATCTTTTATGTGAAAAAGCCAGTTGCCTTCTTTTTTATGGACACCTATATGTATTTTAGGCGGTTTTTCAGATTTAAATTTTATAGAATTTGCAATGAGGTTTTGCAGTAATTGTATCATTTGTCTTTGGTCGGATTTTATTATTGGCAGCTTATCATGAGTTATTTTAGCTTTGCTTTCGTTGATTGCAATTTTTAAATTCAACATTACTTTAGAAAATATTGTTTCCATTTCAATATCAACAAGATGCACTCTTTGTTTATTAACACGGGAATAAAGCAATAGATCATTAATTAATTGCTGCATTCTTATTGCTCCGTCAACAGCAAAATCAATAAATTCATCTGCTTCAGGATCTAATAAGTCGTGATAACGTCGTTTTAATAAATGTAAATAACTGGTTACCATACGTAATGGTTCTTGTAAATCATGTGAAGCAATATAAGCGAATTGTTCTAATTCTTTATTTGATCGGGTTAATTCTTTTGAATATTCATGAAGTTCACTTTCAATCTTTTTTCTATATATTATATCAACTTTTAATTTCTTATTGATTTCTTTTAATTCAATTGTTCTTTCATTTACTTTTTCTTTCAGTTTTATATTATATTTTTTAATTTTATTTTGTACTTTATTAAGATCCGAAATTAATTTATTAAATGCACTTCCAAGCTCACCAACTTCATCATTTGATTCAATTTTAATCTGGGCTTTTAAATCATTTTCTGTTCTAATTTTACTTATTGTATTAATTAAACGTCTAATTGGGCTGGTAACCCAGTTTGAAATAAAAATATATAATAAAATACTGGCTAAAATAAAAGATAATACAGATATCCAAATTGAGCTTGTTATCAAACTTTTTGTTTTAATTGAAACGTTACTTGTTGGGAAACCAATTCTTATATTAGCAATATGCTGTTTATATTCATTAATAATTGGTATATTTATATCATAAAATGTTTTACTATCTTGTTTTAAAACGCAAAAGGATTTTTCATTGGAATTATGAATATCATTTATAATTTTACCATGTTTATTTGGGTTATTATGAAAGAATATTTTATTGTTTTTATTTAATACCATTGCATAAGAAATATTATATTCTAAAACCAGTTCCATACATTGTTCATCAAAACCAATAAGATTGTTTAGGTCGATACCCAAATGTAAAAGACGATCTAATTGATTTTTTAAGGTTTCAGCAACTAAATATCCTTTTTCAATTAAAGCAGAGGAATATTCTCTTTGAAAAATAATACTACTTATAGATGTGTTAACACCAATAGCTATAAATAAAATTATAGTTGAGATAAGTAATATTTTTGATGCTAATTTAATATTAATTTTCTTCATTAAAATTTTTAATAATTTAGTATATTAAAAAAGAATACTAAATTTAAATTAAATTTTTTGGAAATTAATAAAACACAAAAAAATAATAATATGTACTTTATAATTAAATGCTAATTGATAAGTATTAAAAAGTCAATATAAATATATTATTTTGAAGGATTATTATTTTTATTATATTTAGGTATAGAAAAATAAAAAGTTGCTCCTTTATTCAATTCACCTTGTGCCCAAACATTACCTCCATGCCTATTTATAATTTTTTTTACATTGGCAAGCCCAATACCAATTCCTTTATATTCATCAGAATTATGCAAACGTTGAAAAACACCGAATAATTTATTAACGTAATTCATATCAAATCCAATTCCATTATCACGGATAAAAAAGGTTATTTCATTTGAAGATTCCTTCATGTAATTAATTTCAATTATTGTATTTTTACATTTCTCTGTATACTTTATGGCATTAGAAATCAAATTTTGC
>CAZYID010000131.1:0-10387 GCA_964646595.1 uncultured Spirochaetales bacterium
AATATAGAGAAGATATTAAATTATGGAGATAAATACAAAGTAAAAGTATAAGAAAATGAATGTTTAATTCCTAAAAGAAATTGGATATGTTTTTGAAACAGAAACAAGAAAAAAATATTAATTTTAAGAATAGAAAATGATTATAATTTTATAAATTCGACAATCGCAACTGAGTGTTAATGTAGTTACTGAAAAAAAATTATTCTGTTTCAAAAAATCTTTTTTTATAATTTTCCAGAATATCTTCAGCTTTTTTATATTCTTTAATGGACATGTAAAGATTACTCAATGTTGTTATAATTTCTAAATCTTTGCTGAAATTTTTTAATTCTGTCTGTTTTAATATTTCATCATATTCTTTTTCTAATTTTAAGAATTCATTTCCGTCAAAATTTAAATCATTTTTGTTTTCTATTTCTGAAAAATTATCAAAGGAAGATCCCTTATTCAAAATACTTTTTATCAAATTAAGCTCTTCTTCAGCTTTTTCAATATCGTTTTGTTTTACATAAATATATGCAAGTATTTCATGTATTTTAATGTTTTGATAATTTATTTCAGACATTTTTTTGAATTTTACTAAAGCATCTTTGTAATTACGATTATTGTAATCATTTACTGCTTCAAGGACTATTTTCTTATATTTTTCATATTTTATATTATTATTCATTTTAATTAGTTATTTATTTTTTAAGTGTTATAATTATATAAATGTATTATAAATATTATCGGAAATAGGTACTAATAGTTTAAATTTACCTTAAACCACAAAAAATATAAATTTCATAAATTTAATAATTAATATAATTACTTGAAATTTTTTATATTAAAACATATAATATTTTTAGAAGTTTATTTTTGAAAACAAAGGAGAGTTGAGATGACTAATGTCCTTATTGTTGATGACGCTTCTTTAATTAGAGCTACTCTTAAAGATATTATAACCAAAAAAGGTTTTAAAATAGTCGGAGAAGCAAAAGATGGGGCAGAAGCTGTTCAATTGTATAAAATGCGTTCACCTAATCTTGTTTTTCTGGATATTACAATGCCCGGCTTAAATGGCATAGAAGCTCTTAAACAAATAATAGCCATTGATCCTCATGCTAAAGTAATAATTTGTTCAGCATTAGGTCAACAAAAATTAGTTGCGGAAGCTATTCAGATTGGGGCCATTGATTTTATAGTTAAACCATTTAAATCTGATCGAGTTTTAAAGGCTATCCAAAAAATATACAATACTGCATGTCTTTAATGAAATAAATTTTTTTCCTCTTATTTCCACTCAAATTAATTCATCATGTTAGATTAATGATAAAGCGAAACTCTTCAACTATAATTACAAGTTTTCTTTATATTATTTAATTAATAGCCGATTATAAATTTATCAAATCAAAAAAATCTCATAAAAGAGTAAGTTTAAAATGATTAATATTTTGATTATAGATGATTCTGTAACAGTACGAGAAAGTTTAGAATTTGTTCTAACCAATGAAGGTTTTAATGTCGAGCAAGCTGCTAATGGACAGGAAGGATTAGAAAAATTTAAAAAAAATAAAAATTATTCATTGGTTATTGTTGATTGGAATATGCCTATTATGAATGGCCTTGAATTTTTGAAAAAAGCAAGAAAGATATCCAGAGATATCCCTATAATTTTATTAACTTCAATAAGTGATAAAGATAAAATAGAAAAAGCAAAAATGTATAAAGCAAATGCATGGATTATAAAACCATTTGTTAAAAAAGATTTGATTAAAGTAATTAGAATGATTATTGACTCAAAACAAAAAAATAGTTAAAGGATTATTTTACTCTGATTAATAATGTACAATAATAACTTAATAAACGCATGTAATATATTATTTGGCCCATCTTTCAAATATAATTCTGATACACTAGATTATATTCAATTATCAGGGATAAAATCAGCATATAGAAATAAATCTAAATTATTTCATCCTGATAGATCTCATATTGTAGGTAAAGATGAATTGGTGTTAACAGAATATTTTAAAAAAATTAATAAAGCCTATAACACGCTATTGAGTTATAAAGAAAATGCAATTAAAAAAAGTTATTCAAAAACCAAATCAAATAAAAAGCCAATTAATAAATACAATTTTTATTATAAAGGAAATATGCCAAAAACAGAATTAAGATTTAGTGAATTTTTATATTATAGTAAAAGAATAAACTGGAATGAGTTGATAAATTCTATTGTTGAACAATATAATTTTAGAGGAAAAATAGGCATGATATGTGCCGAATTACAATTTCTTAAAAATGATGATATTAATTCAATTATCAGACAAAAAAAAGAAAATGAAAAATTTGGTGAATGCGCAATAAGATTAAACTACCTGACTATTAATCAATTAAACATAGCAATAGATAAGCAAAAAAGCAAAAAATATCCTATAGGTAGATATTTTATCGATCATAAGATAATTTCCCGCGAAGAGCTGCCAATCTTACTTCATAAAAACAAACAATATAACATTAAAATAAGAATAAAAAATAAAGTATAAAAATAAAAAAGATTTTTAGAAGCACCCTATAGTCTTATTAAAAAAGTATAATCTCCTGCTTTTTTGTTCTCTCAATTATTTTATTTTTATATAATTTTTCTTCTTCGATTATCCTATGCTAATCTCCAGTCATTTCTTTTAATAACACTTTTTTTGTTGATGAAAAAAAAAGTATTTTCCTTGGTTTATTACCCCCAAGATGACTGGATATTATTGGTATATTTTCTCTATCAAGATAATTTATTATAAATTTTATGTTGTAGCTGGATATTGATTCTGATTTATTTACAAAATTAATAATGTTAGCACCACCAAATGTTTTTGCTTTTAATTTTTCCTTTTGAACACCTCTTTCTATAAAATTTCCGATTAATTTATCCATTGCATACATCCCATATCGGCCATAATCAGTTTGGTGAAAATTATCAGGACTTACTTTTCCTGGAAGCATAAAATGATTCATACCTATAAAGTCATTATCATCAGAATAAAGACAGACGGATATACAGGAACCGAGTAAGGTCTGTATAATAATATTCTCATTTGATATAAAATGATCTCCGGGTTGTACTATAATAACTTTTTTATTAAATTGCCTGTTAAAATAACTATTCATACAAGGAAATTATATCCTGTTTTTTTTATAATAACTTATTATATCTTAAATATCTTAAAAAATCATTTTTTTTTAAAAAAAACTAACGTTAAATAATCAGAAAACTTTTATTTATATAAATTATTACCGAAAAATAATATATTAAGATCTCAATTTAAAGTTTATCAAGCCGTTTGGGCAAAACACTAATTGTATGGCTATATTAGAAAATGAAAATATTATTACTATAAAACTCCCGGAAGAATTAACAGAAGAAAATATAAATTCTTTAAAAGCTGAGCTTAAAAATTATGATTTTAAAGAAAAAATTGAAAACTTCAAATCTAAAAATAAAAATATCATAATAGATTCATCTGGTGTAAATGATATAGATTTTTTTGGTTATCAACATTTATATGGGTTTTGTTTTTTTATTAAAAAAACTTTAAATTTCAATAATTTTAAAGTTGAAAATAAATCTGAGTTTTTTATTAATTTTGAAAAAAAATATGGATTATATATTTAATGGCAATCAGTGTAGAACGCATAGAAAAACTATTTTTATCTGAATACAGAGATTATATTACAGCAATAGAAAAAGAATTGTTAACATTAGAAGATGAACCTGATAATGAAACAAGTAAAGAAAACGTTTTAATTCATGTTCATACACTTAAAGGTTCATCTTCTATGATTGAATCAAAAATATTACCGGGATTTATCCACAAGTATGAGTCATTAATAAAGTCAATATTTAATAATAATCTTTTTAATACTTCAGCGTTTACTTTCTTGTTAAAAGGTCTCGATTATATATCTTATCTTATTGAAAACATCATAATTAAAAAAACTAGTATTAATATGAATGTCTACAATAGTAATATAAAAAAACTATTGCTATTTGAAAAAAAATTAATAAATGAGAAAAATAATAAACATTATGACATATTTAAATACAATGAAAATGAAGAAAAATTATCTGAAGCAGACTTATATAGAATCTCAATAAAATTAAGTGAAAAAAGAGACCCCAATTCATGGTATCCTGAAAAAATAATAGATGATTTAAAAAAAATTGGAGATATAATTAAAATTACCAGTATTCCATATAAGGTAATTAATTGGCCGAATGACGATTTCTCGCAATGTTTTTTTGAATGGGATATTTTTTTAGAAAGCAAAGAACCATATAAAAAAGTCGAAGAAGTCTTCATGTTTTTTAAATCAAAAAATGAAATTGTAATTGAATCAGCATCAGAAGGAAATAAGGGTGAAGAGGAAGATGAAAATGGAAAAAAAGAGGAAAATGAGCAATCATTTAAACCTGATAATAAAAAAAACATAAAAGATATTCTAAAAGTTTCACAAAGTTGGACTCAAGATATTGTTAAAGTACCGATTGAAAAAATTGATTTATTAATTAATACAATCGGAGAATTAATTATTATTGATTCAAATTTAAATAATTTACAACTTCAACTAGGAAATCTGGAATTAGACCAAATTCAATATAGCTTGAATAAAATAGCAAAAAACTTAAGAGAAAATATTATCTCAATGAAAATGACTCCAGTAGGAAATTTATTTTCCAGATTTCATAGAATGATCCGAGATATTTCTAAAAAATTTAATAAAAATATTAAATTAATAATAAAAGGTGAAAATACTCAGCTGGACAGAACAATATTCTCTATTTTACAGGATGCAATACTTCATATTATTATTAATGCGGTAGATCATGGTATCGAGTCATCTGATGTAAGAAAAAAACTTGGAAAAAAAGAAAACGGCACTATTACAATTGAAGCATCTGAAGAAAACGGACAAATTGTAATAGAAATAAAAGACGATGGACAGGGATTAGATAAAGAAAAAATTTTAAAAAAGGCTATTAAAAATAATATTTTAGAAGAGTCTGTAGTTTATTCTGATAATGAAATTTTTAATGTGATTTTTGAAGCAGGTTTTTCTACTAAAGATGAAGTAAGTGTTATATCCGGCAGAGGAATAGGTATGGATGCCGTTAAAACATGCATTAAAAAAATAAACGGAAGCATTAAGACAATAAGTGAGAAAGGAAAAGGAACAAAATTTATAATAAAGCTGCCGCTTTCACTTGTTATAATTGATGGTTTCCTGTTAAAGATTGGAAGCAATCATTTTGTAATTCCTCTAAACTTTGTATTTGAATGTTTTGAAATAAATATAGAAAACCTAAAAAAAAATAATATGGTTTTTAATCTTAGAGGTGAATATTTAACAGTAAAAACACTTGATACTATTTTTAAAAATATAGTCTACAATGAAAATAATAATACACTAAAACAAGTCGTGGTTGTAGAATTGGATAATGACAGAATAGGTTTACTTGTTGATGAAATAAAAGGTAACACACAGGTAGTAATTAGACCTGTAGCAAAAATTATTAATACTAACAATTGTTTACTTGGATCAACATTACTTGGAGATGGAGAAATTGCATTGATTCTTGATATAAGAAATATATTAAAAAAAATGCTTCAAAATGTGTAAAAATTTATAAAAAATGTATTTTTTAAGGATTTTATTTTTTTCTAAGTAAAAATAGTTTAATATAAACTTGGAGGCTGTAATGAAAATTAATACTAAGATTTTCATGATAAACTTATCTACCATTATATTCTCTGTTCTAATAATATCTATAATTTCTATAATTGTTATTAGAATTAATGGATATAATGATATCAAAAAGTATAATATTGATGAAAGAGAGAGAGTAAAGCAGAGCTTAAAAAATTATGTTGACATTGCATACGAAACTATTAAGTCAAATTATAAAGATTCTACCGATAAGGAATTTTTAGAACAATATTATGGACATAGATTAAAAAATATTATTGATATTACGGAATCTATTATTACAAAACAAATATCCAGGGTACAGCGTAGAGAAATCAGTCTTTATTCGGCAAAAATAGAAGCAATAAATGAAATAAAAAAATTGAAATATGATAATGGCGTTGGATATGTTTGGATTAATGATACTGGTAAACCTATCCCAAAAATGATAATGCACCCTACTCTCCCAGAATTAGATGGACAAATTTTGAATAATCAAGAATTTTATTGCGCATATGGTGAAAAAAAAGAAAATTTATTTGTCGCATTTGTTGATGTCTCTTTAAAATATGGAGAAGGTTTTGTTGATTACTTATGGCCAAAACCTACAAAAGATGGGCTCACTAAAGAACAACCTAAGCTCTCTTATGTTAGATTAATAAAGGATTGGGATTGGATTATTGGAACCGGTATCTATGTGGATGATGCAATAGAAGATGCAAAAACTAACACTATAAAAAATATTAAACAGATGAGATTTGGTAAAGAGGGTGTTGGATATTTTTGGATCAATGATACAGAAAAGCCTATCCCAAAAATGATAATGCATCCTACTCTACCTGAATTAGATGGAAAAATTTTGGATGATCAAAAGTTTTATTGCGCATATGGTGAAAAAAAAGAAAATTTATTTGTCGCATTTGTAAATGTATGTCTCGATAAAGGGGAAGGATATGTACCATATCTATGGCCTAAACCAACTAAGGACGGTTTAACAGAAGAGCTGCCTAAAGAATCATATGTAAGGTTATTTAAAGAATGGGAATGGGTAATAGGTTCAGGCGCTTATGTTGATGACATTGATGAAAAAATACTAATAAAAAAGAAAGAGATAAATAAACAGATATTTAAACTCGGGCTAATAATATTGATTTCTTCAATACCTGTAATTGTAATATTGTTTTTCTTATCTTTACTGACAAGCAATAGTTTATCTACATCAATAAAAATAATAAAATCTAAATTTGGATTACTTGCAAATGGTGATTTAACAACAAAGGTTGATAAATCATTATTAAATCGAAAAGATGAAATAGGTGATATGGCAAGATCAATGGTCTTTGTTATTGATAGTTTAAATAAATTTGTTAAAGAAATACAGGCAACAGCTAATGGTATTTTATCCGGGGGAAATCAAGTTTCTGATGCTGCTCAGTCACTCTCACAGGCAGCCGGTGAACTAGCCTCAAGTGTTGAAGAAACCGGTGCCAGTATTGAAGAGATGGAAGCAACCATAGATCAAAATGCTGATAATGCAATATTTGGAGAAAGAATATCCACAGAAGCAGCTAAAAGGGCAAAAGACGGTGGAAAAGCCGTTGTTATGACTGTTATGTCAATGAAAAAGATAGCTAAAACAATACAGTTTATTACCGAAATTGCTAACAATACAAACATGTTGGCTCTAAATGCAGCAATAGAAGCAGCCAGAGCTGGAGAACATGGTGAAGGTTTTGCAGTTGTTGCAACTGAGGTTAGAAAGTTGGCAGAAAGAACATTAAAAGCCGCTGAAGAAATAAAGAACACATCTTCCTCCAGTGTTGCTGTTGCGGACAATGCTGGAAAATTAATTTCAGAAATTGTTCCAAGAATTATTAAAACGGCTGATATGGTACAAAATATTGCAAGCGCTTCAAAAGAACAAAAAAATGGAATGAAGCAATTAAGCTCTTCAGCATTACAACAAGATAAAGTAACACAACTTCTTAGCGCAAATGCAGAAGAATTAGCCAGTGCTTCAGAAGAAATGACAGCACAATCTCAAAATCTGGTTGATTTAATTAAAATTTTTAAATTAAGCGATCATGCATTAAGCAACAAGGATCAAAATCAAATCGAAGATGAAAGCAGAAAAAATAGAATAAAAAAAATTAATATTGATAAAATGAACAAAAAATTAAAAAAAGAAAATAATTCGGATGATCTTCAATTTGATGTGGATGTTCCGAATGATTATATAGAATTATAAAATATTTGGATTTTGTTATGGGTAATATAGTAAGTAATAAATATCTGACATTTTCACTAGGCTCAACAATATTTGGAATTTCTGTTTTAAAGACTCGAGAAATTGTTGAGTATGGAAAAATCACACCAGTTCCAGATGCCCCGGAGTATGTTACAGGTGTAATTAATTTAAGAGGTTTTGTCGTACCTGTTGTTGATTTAACCAAAAAGTTATTCAAAGAAAATACAAAATTATCAGAGATGACAAGCATTATAATTGTTGAACCTACAATTGATAATGAAAAAAATATTATGGGAATTGTAGTAGATTGTGTAAAGGATGTCTTAGAATTAAAAAAAGAGGATATGGCTTCAGCTCCTAAATATGGAACAAGATTAAAATCGGAAAATATTACAGGAGTATCAAATTATAATGATGATTTTATTCTTATCATGGACATTGATTATGTATTATCTCAGGTAGAATTAAATGGTCAAATGGCAAAAATAATTAAATCGAATGAGATTCTTCAAGACAATGAAAAAGAATAATAATGTATAAAGATTCATTACGGGTAAAAAAAAATGAATTTTCAAAGTTTCAGGACTTTATTGAAAAAAAAATAGGAATAAAATTTCAAATAAATAAAAAAAGTCTTTTGGAGAATAGATTATCATCGCATATCTTAAAATTAGGATTGAACTCTTTTAGTGAATACTTCGATTATTTAGTTGATGAAAATGGAAATGAATTTGATTATTTTATTGATAAAATAACAACTCATACTACTCATTTTTTTAGAGAAAGCTTTCACTTTGATTACCTTATAGAAAAAGGAATACATCTAATAAATGAACACTTTAATAATCCAAAAATTAAAATCCTTTCTTTAGGAGTATCAACAGGAGAGGAACTTTATACTTTAGCAATGATATTTGCTAATTTAAAAAAAATGAAAGTCATTGAAGACTATGAGATACATGGTGCCGACGTATCAAAAATAGCATTATTAAAAGCAAAAAAAGGCGTCTTTAAATTAGAGAGCATTAAAAATATCCCGGAAAAATACCGTAATAGTTTTAATATATCTAATAATAATATTGTTGCCAATGATATTATTAGATATAATCTAAGATTTTTTCTCTTAAACGCATGTAAAAAAAATCAAAAATTTCCTGATAAATATCATATTATATTTTGCAGAAATATATTAATATACTTTAAAAAAGAATTTCAACAAAATATTATAGATAATATACTTTCTGTACTGCTAAAGGGAGGACTGCTTATCACAGGACACACAGAATCTTTGTTTGGATTTAAACATAATCTCAAAAAAATAGTGACAACCGTATACCAAGAGGTAATAAATGATTAATGTTTTGATAATTGATGATTCTGCTCTAGTTAGAGAATTCCTAAAAGAATTATTAGAAAAAGATCGCGAAATAAATATTGTAAAAGCCGTATCTACACCATTCTCAGCAATAGAAATTCTAAATAAAGAAAATTTTGATGTTATATGTCTTGATTTAAAAATGCCAAGAATGGATGGTTTGACTTTCTTGGAAAAATTAATGAAACAAAAGCCTATTCCTGTTGTCATCTTTTCCGGAGAGATTGAAGAAGGATCAAAAGACGTTATTAGGGCATTACAATTAGGTGCAGTAGACATTATTTTTAAAGCAAAGCTTGGGATCAAAAATTATTTAAAAGAGGAACAAGAAAAAATTTCAAAGGCAATAAAAAATGCTTCAAAAGTAAATATAAAAGGAATAAATCGTATTATAAAAAAAGGAGAAAATATATCATTAATACCTAAACCCTTTACAAAAACACCGTCAATGGCTTCTAATAAAATAATTGCTATTGGAGCATCAACCGGCGGAACTTCTGTATTAAGATATATTATTTCCAAACTTCCAAAAACAACAAGTGGAATAGTAGTTTCTCAACATATGCCTGAGACTTTTACAAAACAATTTAGTTCAAGTCTTAATGCAATAAGCGAAATAAATGTAAAGGAAGCAGAAAATAACGATATAATAAATATTGGCGGAGCGTTAATTGCTAAAGGGGATTGGCATTTAAAAATTATACGTTCAAATAATATTTATAGATGTGAGGTAACAAAAGAAAAACGGATAAATCGACATAGGCCATCAGTAGATGTAATGTTTAATACAGTAGCAAAATATGCCGGTATTAATGCTCTTGGAATCTTATTAACAGGTATGGGTAAAGATGGAGCCATAGGCTTGAAATCCATAAAAGATACCGGTGGAGTAACAGTTGTGCAGGAAGAAAAATCATGTGCAGTATTTGGAATGCCTAAAGCAGCTATAGATATCGGAGCAGCAGATCATGTTTTAAGTGTTGATGAAATTATTACAAGTATAATTGAATTCTCTAAAAACTAAGTAAATTTTACTCTGGTCG
>CAZYID010000132.1:0-10351 GCA_964646595.1 uncultured Spirochaetales bacterium
AATATGTTTGTGATTTTTCAAAATTTGTTATTGCTTCATCTATTAAACCTTTTTCTTTATAACAGTGAGCAATTAAATGATGTGCTTCTGCTAAAATTCTATTATCGTTTAACTTTAATTTTAAAACCTGCGTAAAATTTGCTAATGCTTCATTATATCTATTTTTACAATAATATAGTATCCCTAAATAATAATTAACTTTCCCCCGATCAAAAAACTTCAATCTTGCTGTTTTTTCCATATACTCTAAAGCTTTATCCTGATCACCATAATCAAGATATGCTCTTGCTAAATAATATAATATTTCATGGTCTTTTGGATTATGTCTATGGCATTTTTCAAATAATTGTATTGCTTTATTTGTTTTTCTCTGACCGGCATAAATCTTGGCTAATTCAAATAACAATAAAGGACTATCAGGCGCTATTTTAAATAAACCAATTAATTCTACAAATGCCTCTTTGATTTTACCTAATTTTAAATAACATTCTACCATCAAAGATTTTACTGCAAACATTGAAATATTTTCAGGTAATTCTTTTGTTTCAATAAGAACTGTTAATTCTTTTTCTGCTCTTTGAATAATATTTGCATGAAATGCAGTATTTGCTATTTTCCATCTTGTTTCTGCCGGTGAATAGCCAATATTCAATAAATAATCATATATTGCTAATGCTTCATGATATCTTCCTGCTGATTCATGCCTCATTGCTTCCTTTATTTTTCTTTTATTTCGTCTTGCATAAAAGAAAAAAGAAAAAAATACAATTAAAACAGCAATAATTACTGTAATTATAATAATTATTAATATCATTTAATTAATACCTAATATTTAAAAATAACTTATAAATAAGCAATGACTTATTCTCACTTGTTATTTTTATATAATATTTGCCTCTTTTTACCTTGTTTATGATAAGTTCTTCACCCTCATCTATTCCATTTTTATCTGAAATTTCGATTATATTAAAATCCTTATCATATAATTCAATATTCGGATTTAGTCCTTTAATTCTTGAAAGAGAAATATTTAAACTTATTGCTCTTCTGATTATATCAAACTTAAACCAATCTACATCTTTTTCAGGATAAAACACACCAATTATTGAAGTCCCGTCTATTATTTCTGTAGCCATATCCGAATTATCATTAAATTCTCTTTCGTAATGAACTTCATCTCCCCCAATATTCCTTTTTAATTTTTCTTCTATAATTAAAGTATATTCAGGATTTTGAAAACTTCCTGATTTAATAATACCTTTAATTTTAATTAAATAATCTCCTTTTTTATTACTTAAAAATGGATAATATTCTATATTCCCCCAGCTATATTCATTTATATATTTTTCAACTTTACTTTCCATATTTATCAAAGTGCAATTCACATCTAAACTTGCCTGGCTTATTATTTTTACTGAAAAATCATAGAATGATTCATCACCAAATGTTATTTTATAAAAATCAACATCAGATTTTGGTGAAATCAATCCTCTTTTTTCTTCCCCCGGTTTAATTAGAATTGCGTCCTCTTCATTGTTATTTGGTTCTATTTCAATAATATCATTTTCTATTTTTGGAGTTAAATTTATCACATATGGAACTTTTTCGTTAAATCCTGTCTTTGATTCAACACAGATTATTATAGAATCGCTTGTAGGGAAATATTCCCACAATTTTTCAGGTTCACCTTTTCCTCCTCTATCAATAGAAAAAAGCATTTTATTTGAAGAAGAATAAAAAGTTATTTTAGAATCTATACCTGGAACAGCAGTTTGTAAAATCTCATATGGTGTATATCTAACTGAAAAAAGAATTCTATAATAATCTTTATCACCAATATCATTTTTGTCATTAAAAAAACCTATCAACGGCATTTGAGTAGTAACATCTACCGGATTTCTAATCGAATCATTATTTTCAATATCAGAAATATTTTTGCTGTTAAAAGGGTTTATATCGATCTTTCGAGTACATCCAATTAAGATACAATATATAAAAAAACTAATAATAAAAAAATTTACTCTCATAATTTTAATCAAACTATTATTTTAAATCTTTATCAATATCTGAACTATGAATATAACATTTTTCAGGTAAAGGACCATCTTTCCAAAAATAAAAATTATTTGTAACAGGACAATTTTTTGTTGCTTCTAATCCGGTCTCTACACAAATTGGTATTAATTTCATGTTATTAGGTATCTCTATAGGGATCTCAACTTCATTTGATACTTTATCATTATATTCACACCATATTATTCCCGCTGATTCTGATCCGGAAATATACATAGACTTATTATTATCAAATCCTATCCATGCTGCACTTACTTCGCTATTTGTAAATCCTGCAAACCATGCATCTTTGAAATTCTGTGAAGTTCCTGATTTAGCATATGCAGGGACATTCAAGCCGGTAACATACGCCGGCCAATTTCCAGTACCTTCTTTCTCAAATACTGATTTCATCATCTGTACAATTTCATATGCAATTTCCGGTTTAATAAGCTCTTCTGATTCTCTATTTTCAACCGGATATAGATCTTTAAAAAAAGCATTATCGCTACGTGTATAATCATAATACACGTTTCCATTTTTATCAGAAATTTTTTTAATAATAAATGGATAAATGCTCTTTCCGCTTCTGCAGAAAACCGAATATGCTGTTGCTAATTCTAAAGTTGAAAGTTCACAAGTTCCTAATGCTAAAGATAAAACTTCCGGAACACGCTTTTTGCTTTTAGCAGAATTTAAAAAAGCAGCTTTCTTAATAAAATCAGCAACTTGTTTCTTGTCCATTTCATTAAATACTTTGACTGATATTGTATTTAATGAGCGCTTTAAGGCATCATATAAAGTAACCATTTCCCCATATTTATGATTTGCATGATAATTTTTTGGTGTGTATTTCTTTCCTTTAACATTATATGTTACTATCTCATCTTTAAATTTTGTAAATGGATTAATTTCTGTATCGCCAATTTTTCCTTCATTTAAAGCTATCGCATAGATAAAAGGTTTTACAGAAGAACCTATAGGTCTAAATGAGTAAACTGCTCTGTTTAGCTGATTATTAAATGAATACCCGGATCCACCTACTAAGACTAAAATTTCACCACTATTATAATCTATACTTGCAAAAGACGCTTCTAAAACATTAAAATTTTCTTCTTCAAAATCTTTTATTTTATACTGATCAATTCTTTTAACTATTTTATTTTTTATATACTTAAGTTGAGAATTAATAATACTTTCAGCTAAAATTTGTTTTCTTATATCTATTGTTGTTTCAACTATCAATCCGCCTTGAGTAATTTGATCTTGCGTAAATTCTTGTTCTAATATTTGCCTTATATATTCTGTAATATATCCGGATTTATTTATATCAGCTCTCCAAAAGGATTGATTTCCTTTTGCACCATATTGATCAAATTTTCTCCAGAAACGATCAATTTCTATTTTACTGTCTGCTTTTGAAATAAATCCTTCTTTTACAAATTGATTTAATACAACTTTCTGTATCCTCTGAGCATTTTCTCGTGATTTAATGGGGGAAAATATTTCCGGAGCTCTATTCATTCCAATAATCAAAGAAGCTTCGCTAATACTAAGCTCACTTGCGTCTTTACCAAAATAAAATTGTGCCGCATTGGCAATTCCATAAACACCATGACCTAAATAAATTGAATTTAAATAAATTTGCAGAATTTCATTTTTAGTAAATCTTCTTTCAAGTTCTATTGTACAATAAAACTCATATGCTTTTCTTTTTATTGTCCTTTTTTGTTTTGTAAATAATATTTTTGCTAATTGCTGCGAAATTGTTGAACCACCCGGAGCATGTCCAAATGTAATAATATTTCTAACAACACCCAATGATAATCGTATAAAATTAAAACCATGATGTTTAAAAAATCTGCCGTCTTCAATAACAACAAAACCTCTTGAAAGAAAAAATGGAACTTTATTTAATTTAATTAATTTATATTTACTTGTAGAATATCTGGTAATAATATTTCCGTCTCTATCCAAATATATTGTACTTTCAGTATCTTCTTTAATTTCATCAGAGTAAATATTTATACTTGTTTCATTCGATTTTTGTAATGCTTCAGAAAAAGCTTGAATTTTAGAAAAGATAAACTCTTTATTTGAAAGGAATTCAAAAAAAATAAAAGTCATGTAAATTACAAGAATTATTAAAAGAGAAAGGAAAATAATACCGAAATATATTAAAACTTTTTTTAAATATTTCTTAAATTGTTCGAAACTTCTTATACTAAATAACATTGTCAAATTATAACATACTTTCTAAAAATATGAATGAATTTTAATATGTAATTGGAAAAAAACATGAATATCATTAATATTTCTAACACACTTTTTTAAAATGACTACTTTTTAATTTTACAATATTGCTTTAAATCAAGCAATTATATCAACATTAGCTGCAGGAGCTTCAACCGGTGGTTCAGATACAGGTACTTCTTCTACAGGAGCCGGAGCAGGTGCGTTTTGTTCAGGTGCAGGAGGAGGAGTATAAGATGAATTTACATTTTCTACTTGCATAATTAATCTCCTTAATTAATATAATTATACATAAAAACATACAATAAATCAATTAATTTACAAAAAATATAACCTGATTTTACTCACATAAGAAGCGAACAGATTGCATGAAAACTTATTATGATTTAACTGATATCGTAAAAATTTGACTTTATTTCTTATTAATGATATTTCATATTAAATTTTGTATTATTTTGGAGAATATATATGGAAGATAACATGAAAGCTATTGGAGAAAGTCTTTATAATTTTCAAGCAGCCCTTAATCAAGATGGAAGCAACATAGAAGAATTTATTAAAGAAAATTATAGTAACAAATGGTTATCAGACACAATTTATGATGTTATGGCAATTCGTACAACTTTTGTAAATTCTTTAAATCAATTTTTAGTTAATGAAGGTTTATTTAATCTTGAAAAAGTTATGCTCAGCATAATAACAGATCCTCTTGCTCATGATATTGAATATACTCCAACAATAAAATATAAAGGTCATACTTATGTAACAACTCATAGCATGATTTATAATAAATTTTTAGCATGTTCAAATCCTAAACTTAAGGGTGTATATACGGATTCTCCAAATATTAGATTAGAATTAGAAAGTCCGAATAATATTCAAAGAGGAAGATATACAATTGATTTCTCCCAGATGGATATTGAAATAAAAAGAAATCGTAATGTAACAATAGATGACTATTATAGCAATCAAAAAAAAGTCATGGATATCCTTAATGAAGATATGAAAAAAATAAAAAATTTATTTGAGCGTTTGCTTGTTTTTTCTATTGATGAAGTCAACAAAAAAAATAAAGACAATTTAAAAAATATTGGCGTAATACTGGAAACTCCTGAAACACCTTTTCCTTCTTTTTATAGAGATGACAGCATAAAACAATATGGAACAAAAAATTATGAAGAGCTCTTAGGAGAAAAAACAAAATCACAGTTTTTTTGGATTACAGGTATTGCCAGAGAAAATTATGATCTAATTTATCCCTATTTATTAAAAGATAATAAAAAAATCGATCCAAATAATATTAAATCAACAAATATATTTAATTATGACATTTTAGCTAAAAGCATAGATGCAAAGACCGGCAAGCATTCCCCTGCAAAAGAAATATTATCAGGTGGAATAAGAGAATGGCTTTTCAAACCTATTATTGAAAGAATAATTGATAATAAAGTTTTACCTGCTGAACCTGTAATTAAAAATGGCAATATTGAAAATATAAATGAACTTGGCGGTTATGGCCCGTTTCTTTTCTTTGTGTCAATGAAAGATAAGAACAATAAACAGGTATTCCCGGATACAATGGGCGGTGGAATTGGTATTGAAAGAACCTTGTATTCAATACTAAGAGGTGAAAAAATTAACAAAGTTGATGATGTGATGTACTTTGCAAAAAATCCTGACTCACATCCAATGTATTTATTTTAACTTTTAAATAAATCCAAAAAAAAAAAATAACCGCGAGAGAATGCGAGAGAATGTGAGAGAATTTTTAGTTTAATTATTAAAAAATCAAAATCCTCTGCGACCTCTTGTGTCCTCTAATGAAATGGGCGGTTAAAAAAAATGTAAATAGTTTTTCACTAATATAGAATCTTTTGCGATAATAAATTATTATAACCGGAGTTAGACATGAAAGGTCCATTTATTAATGATATTTTTCAAAAAAAGCCTATAAATAATGAGATCATTATTAAAGGCTGGATAAGGACAAAAAGAGAATCCAAAAATTTCTGCTTTACAGAAGTTAATGATGGATCCTGTATGAAAAATTTACAGGTTATTATAGATGACAGTTTAGATAACTATAATGAAATAATTCCTTTAATAACAACCGGAACAAGCATTGAAATATCCGGTAAAATAGTAGAATCTCCGGGTGGTAAACAAAGCATAGAACTTCATGCAACAAAAGTAAAAGTAGTTGGAACTGCTCCGGCTGATGACTATGTTCTCCAAAAAAAAAGACATACTTTTGAATATTTAAGAACAATAGCGCATCTTAGACCAAGAACCAATACATTTGGCGCTGTAGCAAGAGTAAGAAATGCAATGAGTTATGCAATTCATAAATTTTTTCAAGAAAGAAATTTTATTTATGTTCATACTCCAATAATTACTTCAAGTGACTGTGAAGGTGCCGGAGAAATGTTTCAGGTTACAACACTTCCTATGGAAAATATTCCATTAAATGATAAAAAAATTGATTATTCAAAAGATTTTTTCGGGAAAAAAGCTTCATTAACAGTAAGCGGTCAACTAGAAGGAGAAACCTATGCCTGTGCTTTAGGAAATATATATACTTTTGGACCTACCTTTAGAGCAGAACATTCAAATACTACAAGGCATTTAGCAGAATTTTGGATGGTTGAACCGGAAATGGCTTTCTGTGATATTAATGAAAATATGGATACCGCAGAAGAATTCCTTAAATATATACTTGCTTATGTAATAGAAAATTGTCAGGAAGACATGGCCTTTTTCAACACAAGAATTGACAATACAATATTAAATAATTTACAAAATATTATAAAAGAAAAATTTATTAGAATTAAATATACCGAAGCTGTAGATGAGCTTACAAAAGCAAAAGTTGATTTTGAATTTCCTGTAAAATGGGGTATTGATCTGCAATCAGAACACGAAAAATATTTAACTGAAATCGTTTATAAAAAACCGGTTATAATTACAGATTATCCAAAAGAAATAAAATCATTTTACATGAAAGTGAATGATGATAATAAAACTGTAAGAGCTATGGATGTCCTTGTGCCAAGATTGGGTGAAATAATCGGAGGCAGTGAAAGAGAAGATAACGAAAAAAAGCTGATAAATCGAATTAAAGAAATGAACTTAAATCCTGAGGATTATTGGTGGTATTTAGAACTTAGAAAATTTGGATCCATTCATCATTCCGGATTTGGGCTTGGATTTGAAAGATTAATACAATTTATTACAGGTATGCAGAATATTAGAGATGTAATACCATTTCCAAGAGCTTTTAAAAGTATTGATTTTTAATATATTAATATTAAATATGAAAAAATTCTTATTAATTCTATTATTAACTTTATTTCCTCTTTTTAATTTAATTATTTTTTCTAAACAACGTATTCCAATTATTATCTCTTCACAAAAATATGTTTTTAATAAAATTTCAAAAAATATTACAACAACTTTTCCGGACAATGTTGAAATACTTGTTTATGATATTCATCTATTAAATGGTGATGAAAAAATTAATGAACAAATAAATAATAATTTTTATAATATAATAACTTCAAATCAATCAAAATATAATTATATTGTTAAATTTGAAATTGAAATAACCGAAGAAAACAAAGCTGATATGGATTTTATAAAAAAGCAGGGTGAATTAGACATGGTAGCTTTTGGAAGATCTCTAAATCTCGATGTTGTATTATTTTCATCAGCAACAATAATAGAAGATCAAACAAAAAAAACATGGGATTCCGATATAAAAAAATTTCAATTTAAAAAAATAATTCTTTTCCAGGGTGATTTTATCAGTACTGAAAATAATAAATCGATATTTAGATTTTCATATTACTTTTTATTGGATTAATACCTGACAGGTTTTTATAACCTGTCAGGTGTTAGAATCCCTATGATATTATCTCATTCAGCAACTCAATGTTTATTGCAGAGCCGGTAACTTCATCAATATCAACTATTACTCCCTGCAAACATATTGATTCCTCAACTACTTTTGAATATTTAAATTGGCCATACTTAATTTTATTTATTTCAATTTCAGGCAATAACCCGCCAATACTTCGTTGCCCACCGCAAAAACCAACCCCGGAAATTACTGCTGTTTTATCATTTAAAATTTTATAATCACTTGTTAAAACTCTCAAATGAGAACCAACAACCAAAGATACTTTACCTGCCAAATGCCAGTGCATTGCCTGAATTTCACTTGTTGCACCGCCATGAAAATCAACAATAATAATATTTGCTTCATTTTGCATCTTTTCGAGAATTTTATTAACAGAAAAAAAAGGATCCAATGAATAAATTCTATTAAAATTAATTCTTCCTAATAAATTTATAATCCCAATTGAAATTTTCTCATTCACTTTAAATATTGAATACCCCTGCCCTCCTAATGAATTTGGAAGATTATAAGGACGAATTACAAAATTTAATTTTAATAATTCTCTGACATCTTTTTTATTAAATACATAATCCCCTGAAGTAATTGCATTAATACCGCTCTTATGAAGGTTCAATGCTGTATTTCTTAAAATACCATATCCATCAGAAGCGCCGTCTGCATTAGCCAATGTAAAATCAATATTATTTTTTTGAATAATTTGATCAATATTTTTAGTAATTTGTTTAACTGTAGGTAAGCCGATTATTTCACCCAGGAACATTATTCTCAACATGATAAAATTATCCTCTTCTTGTTCTTCTAAATTTACTGCTTTGCATAAATTGACTTACTTCATTAAGGCTGGAATAATTTAAATCCCCTGAATGAGTATACTTTAATATTGTTGAGGAAACAGCAAAATCTAAAGCATATTGAACGTTTTTAAATTTTTTTAAACCATAAATTAATCCGGAATAAAATGCTTCTCTTTCCCCTGTTTCATAGCTTATTGGATCAATTAATATTGGTTCAAATTTATTAAATATATTTGGGGAAAAGAAAAATTGGTTTGTCTCTCTAATATATAATACTCCCCCGATATTACTTGTATTAACATCCTTTTTAGTATTTCTTATTAACATAGAAATTATTTTAATATTAGGAAATTTTTTTGAAACCTGTAAAAGAAGATTTTGATAATGCACTACTATATCATTTTTATTTGATTTTTTCCTTATATCAATGCTAAGAAATTGTCTTATATCATTTTCACAGCAAAATAAATAATCACAATAAACTGCAATATCATTAATTACTTTTTCCGGTATTACTTTTTTACCGGAAACTGAATATTTCCAGAAATTAGAATTATAATTTAAATCCAAACTAACTTCCAGCCCCATTTCTTTTGCAAGTCTTGAAGAATAAATTATACAATTCATAATATCACTTGATATAGAAGGAGTAATACTTGAAATATGATAAAGATTTGATTCTGAAAAAATAGTATTAAAATTATAATCTTTATACTCAAAAAAATCTATAGCAGAATTTTTCCTGTCATAATAAGTTGTAGTCGGTCGTGATCCATATCCCTGTTCTTCAAAATTAATACCTACTCTTCCTTTTTTTGCTAATATCACATGATCCCTGTCTATTCTAAAACTATCAAAAAATCTTAAGATTGACTGCCCGATAAAATTATCAGGAATAGCAGTAATAAAATATGACTTAATTCCATAATTTGCAATATCTATTAAAAAATTTAATTCGGAGCTATTATATGAATAATTTACTTTGTCTGGCAAAGATGAATATACACTTTTTTCAACAGGTACTAATTTTATTACTATTTCACCAAAAGAACAAACTCTTATCATTAAATAATTTCTCTCAAATATAAAATATAACTCATACATTTATTTTATTACTTTTTGATATTTAATACAAAAAAAATAAAATTTTAATTAATTAAAAAAAATATATTTAAATTTAAAAAATATTTAAAAAAAATGATTAACTTAAGAGGACTACTAAAAACCTCATTTGGTTTTATACTCGATCTTTTTTTCTTATGCTTCGTTACCAAAATTCTCATATAGACATACTATATTGCGGTTTTGGCGCCTTGCCTCAGAAAAAAATCTC
>CAZYID010000133.1:0-10286 GCA_964646595.1 uncultured Spirochaetales bacterium
TTATGCAATAAGTAACATTACCCAATTCATAATTTTACTTAAATAAAAAAGGGGGGTTTTGGAGATTGCAATTATGATTTTCAAATAGCTTCTATGAATTGGAAATCCTTGCTTCCAGCTTTAATTAATTGCTGAAAAGTTTTTTTAAGAATTCACTTAACAAATTAAAGTAAAATAATTATAATTAAAATTAATGTTAGTTGAAATATTTATTTAGGAATTTTTTATGTTTTTTATTTGGAAAGGAAAAGGATTTTTAATTATACCATATTTATTTTTAACTAATGCAGTAGTAGCAGCTTTATTTGGAATTTTTAATAAACCAATAAATAAAATTTTTATTAATGGAGTTAGTATATTTCTAGTATTAGGAATTGCAATTATATTAACAGGTTTATTTACATCATTAACTGCAATTGACTATATTAAAGTAAATGATAAAAAACAAATTTATGATGATGATCATTCATTATTTTTTATTAAAATGAAATACTGGAAATATATATTTTATATATTAGGTATATCATTTTTAATATTTGGAATTTTTGATTCTATTTTTATTATTACAGAAGGTATTCTTTGATAAAAAATATTTCACATAATTTTGCATTAAGATTATTACTTTAAAATATTAATTAACATAGAAAGTTTATTGATATTATAATTAGTTAATAATCAAGTTTAGTAATGATGTAAATACTGCTATCGTTATTTGCAAATATGTAATTTTATATAAAGGGTAAAAAAATGAAAAAAAAATGTTTTTTTATAATAATATTATTTTTAATGTTTTTACAAAATATTAATTCAGAAACTAATGAAAGAAATATTAATGATTTTAGCATAGCAATAGGAGGAGGATTTAACAATTCACTCTCTATTGAACGTATTGCATATGGTATTGGTAATAATATTAAAATTGTAATTCCTTTTAGTTTTACTTATTATCCAAAAAATTTCTTTGGCATAGGATTTACATATAGTCCTGGATTAAATTTTGTGCTTTCAGGAAGAACTTTATTAATTCCAAGATTTATAGATTTTACTAATGAATTTAATGTAATAAACAAATTTGGTAGAATTAATAAATTATATCTTTTATTGGAATATGGAGTATCATTAATTGGAAGATTTTCATTAACAGAAATATTAAATGAATATCAAAATTACAATATTTATCATAAAAACCATTTATTATGTGGTCCAAATTTATTAACTGGTTTTGAAATAAAAACTAAAAAGAATTTTCTATTTACATTTGGTGGAACTCTACAATTTCTTTTTGGTTCTATAGAAATATATAGTCCGGATACTACAACCAGAAGTAATCCTCTTAGACAAATTACTATATCAGAAGATAATTGGACAAAAAATTTTGAATATGACATTTCATTTGGGATTGAATGTAGATGGAGATTTTATTATCAAAAAAAATTTGATTAGTTAGCATAAACTTACTGCTATGGATAATCATAGTTTGTATAAATTACAAATTAACTAATAATTTTTATGCAAGGAGTTATCATGATCTTTATTTGGAAAGGAAAAGGACTTTTAGTTGTATTTTATGTAATTCTTTCATTCATGATTACAATTATTTTATTTGGATTATTATGTGCTTTGTTAAAGATTGATATTGATAATTTTGATATTGAAAACTATTTTGGAATACTTTTTAGTATTAGTCTTATTTTAGCAGGATTATGGACTTTACTAACTTGTGAAGATTATGTAAAAATAGATGGAAAAAGGAAAAAGATGGAATCAGATCATAGATTATTTTTTATAAAAATGAAACATTGTGGTTACATTTTATTGGTAAGTGGTATTGGATTATTAATATTTAATATTATTTATAAATTAATTAAAATTTTAATTTAAAACTTCCTTAACACCTGTTAAAAAAACAGTTTTATCCATTATATTAAAGTATGTACTAAGTTTATTAAAATTACCTTTCAAAATTCTTAAATCTGTATTTGATCTTTTGCAAAGATAATTAAGAATTTTATTATTAATTAATTACTTTATATTTATAATAATTCCACTTTATATCTATTCCAATTGGAATAATATTAAAATTAATATTAGGTCCAATTACATTCTGAAATGATTCACTAAAAGTAGTGCCAAATGTTCCACCAAAAAAAGCACTTAATTCAAAACTATAATTTTTATATCTTGATTCAAATCCAAAACTAAATATTGGTCCTATACTAAAATAAAGATCTGGATATATAATATCACTATAACTTCCCTCTGTATAATTATCATATTCATCATAGGTTAAAATACGCTCTATATTACCATTTGGATAAAAGGGTATTTCAACATTAGCTAGGATTCCAGTTTCAAATAAAAATCTTATATTTTTATTTGGATTACCTCTTTTTAATCTAAATAATATTTTTGATGAAACTGTGTTATTAAATATATTAAGAGAACTGAAATAAGGATTAAATAAATAGCCTGTAAGAAATGTAAAACCTATAGATGTATTTAATTTATAAAAATAAGAAAATGAGAAAACAAAACTGGCACCAATACCAAATCCTCTATGGTCAAAATTGCTATATAATTGATCTATACCTTTTTCATCATCAATTCTTCTTGCACTTAAAAATTTTAATTGATACAATGGAGTTAAACATCCACCAATTGAAATATCAAATGCTTTTTCATTTTCTGATTTTATTACTTCATCTGAAAATAAATTTATATTAAATATGAATATAATAAAAATTAAGAATATAATTTTTTTAATCATTTTTACCTCCAAAAATCAAAATTGAATTTCTACAATGATACGTTACTATTAATATACGCATAATAAAAAACATATAAAACACAATATCAATTTATATAATATTTAGCAATTATTAATGTTCAAAAAACACTCTTCTCTTCTCTTTCTCTGCGCCCTCTAGTGAAACGGGCGGTTAATCTTTCCAGTAAATATTATTAAATGATATTTTAAACCTAGAAAAAAAAGAAAAGTGTTACCGATGTCTTGACGCTTACTGCCCTGGTGATTGCCGAGGCTCAATAGCTTTGAAGCAGCTTAAGCAGGCCATAGTCTGTACGTTGGGGATTGCTGTAAGGCGGGTGGTCTGCATAAAGCTGCTCACCCTGGCTTATAATCCCAAAATCAAGGTTTTTATAGTTCCAGTAAGTCCAGCCAATCTGGTTTTCCATAAAAAGTTCCAGACAATCTCTTATCCAGTCCAGTTGACTTTGTCTGTCCGGCCCCCCCATGTAAACTCCCCACTCATTGCAGGCCACTCTCACTCCATATTTTTCACGAAATCGTATTACATGCTGCATAACTTCCCGCATGCGATTTTTGTCCCAGGTACCTGTTTCAAGTGGAAGATTACCGTCTTCGCTTTCAAACTCATATTTCCCTGGATACTGGAATGATTGTCGAAACACCGATCCGGGCACCCATGGGGCCTTCTGGTGAGTGAATACAATTGGCAGGTAGTAATGAAAGCTGTAAACTACATTATCATCTTCAATAGGTATCAGGTGCTCAAATTCACTAACATGATTCCACTTATTTGAACCGATCAACAGAGTTGAATCAAGTGCAAAACGCCGAATTTCGCGAGCCAGTTCCTCCTTAACAATATTCCAGGTGTCTGCATCAGGAGCAACAGGTTCATTCAGGAGTTCAAAAATGATACCATGAATGGATCCAAAACGCTCCGCCAGGATAGCCCAGACTTTGAGACAATTACGTCGTTGGGATGGCGTGTTGAAAAAGCTTTGTTCTGCGTGGAGTGCATTCTCAAAATCATGCCCCGGGCAACGGTGTAAATCAAGGATGAGACCAAGACCGCTCCGGCTGATACCGGTAATAGCCAATTCGAGCCGTTCCATCACGTCAGCACGCGGCTTGATGTCTGGAGTGAAAATATTGAACCAATCTATCGGAAGGCGGACATGGTCAAACCCCCAATCCTTTATACGTTGAAAATCCTTAAGTCCAAGAAAATTGTCAATGTGGGTAATCATGCCCGGAAATGTTTTTGGGTCCTTTCCCTCTATTGCATCGATCTGACTAAACCATCCGCCAAGATTCACACCCTTCATGTAATTAACTCCTGTACCTAATCAGTATAGTAATCAGCCCTGTAAATAAATTTAACGCTGTGGATGAGCTGCACGATAGTGTCAGCTCCATCCGCATGGTTATCTGTAATATTCATTTAGTAAAAACGTAAATAAAATCTATTATTTTAGAGATTCTTGCATTTTTTGTAGCACCACCACTTAAATGACCAGATATACTTTCAATGAATAATGGATTTTTATTAAATGATTTTAGTTTATCTTTTAAATAATCTTTTACTTTTTTAGGAGAATTTAATAAAGATGAAAAATTATTTTGTCCATCAAGAACTGTAATTATATCTTCTATATCGTGACTAAATCTGAAGTCATCATCTCCTCTAGAAAAATGAGCCTCAATTTTACTTGCAATAAAATATGGTAGTGAAAAGATATTTATATCAATAGAGTCTGTTAATGTTACTGTCATTTTATTTTGTATTCCATCTTTATACCATTTGTTAGTGAACCCTAATGTTTTTTCAAATGGAGTCATAATATCAACTTTAATCCCTTTATAGATTTTTCTACATATTGGATCTTTAGAATCCATTGAATGTTTAAAACCTAATTTTTCTAGTTCTTGTTCTAATTTAGAATAACTGATCAAACTAGATAAATTTACAATACAATCAACATCATCTGTAGGTCTCATATAATCCATTGCTTTATTTTCAAAATATAAATAAACTACTGCTCCACCAACAAATACAACATCATTTAATATATCGTTTAATCCACTTGCAACAGTAATTAACATTTCAGCATTAGATTTGTTCATAAATATTTTTATTACCTCTTAATCTTTTAACTAATTCATCAATAGCAATTTTTTTTTCTCTTACTCTTCCTATACGAATACCATCTAATAAACTTAAAAGAGCATACATTTCAATATCATTTTCTACTATTGTTGGGACAGTATGATATAAGGGGGTAATACATAATCCTCTATACTGTCCATTTTCATATGGCCAAATGTAAACATCATTTTCTTCTGTGGCAAAAAACTGGGATAAAGGATATGCTGAATGTGCTGTCGGTATTCCTCTGTCGAATGTTCCTGGTGTAACAGGAAAAATATACTTTAATCCATGAATAAAAAACTCTTCTATTGCGGATATTACAGGTCTTTTTAAACCATCATCATATAAACCCGATTCTTTGCATCTTTTTATTGCTGAGTGAGTCTCAGATATACTTAAGTTTAATGATTTTGCAATTTCCCTAATAGTCCATTTATTTTTATAATGATAATATAAAAATAATTTTAATATAACTAATACATCTTGGCTTTTCATATATAAATAATATCAAATGAAAATAATAATTGCAATAATTATTTGTTCTTTGTTCGAGAACAGCGAACGGTTGAATAGTTATAAATTTGGAAAACTTACTGTACAGATAACTATTGATTATACTACTATAATGCAATATTGTATTCCCTGTTTCAATATTCTTGCAGTATATCATGCCTATTTACATACTATACAGCAAAAAATGCAACAATACAGAATCCATACTACATAATAAGCAACAAATCAGATTATAATAAAATCAGCTATAAAAAGTAAAGAATTTTATATTTGCCAACATCAATATTTATTAACATAACCAGATAACTCTTTTTTTTCTCTGCCCGCTGCTATAAACAGCTCAAGATCACAAAACTCTTCAGCAGGGTATATCCCCAAAAATATCACGTTGTTTTGATAAAGTCTCTACGATAATTTTAGAAAATTGTTAAAAAAAGGACTAAAAAAAAATCAATTGAAAAAATCATCAATCATCTTGAGAAACAAAAGAGCGCCGCCTGAAGAAATGTTTGTTTCCTAAATATCTTAATTTTTTTTTTCATATAAATACATGGGTAAGGTCTGTTTATTTCGTTATATTTTTTTTAGAAAATCTTTATGATTTTATTTGACAAAGAAAGTTTTCTGGATTATCATTTATCTTAAATTTGATTTTGTGAGGGGATTTTAGGTTATAATTCCTATCAATTACGGCTTGTGATTTAATAATTCCTATCAATCTATCAATTAAAAGGTGGCAGATTAAGCCTTGAAGCCCTATTTATATATTGCAAAAATCAAAATCTTGTCCGTTCTGGCTTATAGCTTTGATATTATTACAACGGTCATTATCCAATGCCTTATTGTTATTGCCACGTCTTTTTTTTGGATGGCGGCTTATGGAGACCATCCCTCAGCAATGGGTGTGACCAAGGGTCAGATGCTCACCTATGCCATTATGTCTTCAGTGCTGGCCTGTCTTTTCACCGCCAATGTGGAAGAAAGGGTGATACAAAGCGTGAGAAAAGGCATTGTGGCTTTGGATATGCTGAAGCCCGTGAGTGTTTTCGGAATCTATCTGGCCGAGGATTTAGGCTCCATTGCTATTGCTTTATGCCAGAATGCCCTGCCTCTTCTGGTGATTTCATGCCTTCTGATACAAGTGCCCTTTCCATCTTCGGTGATTAATTTTCTGTTGTTTTTACTCAGCGCAGTAATGAGCTATCTTATCAACTGGCTGGTAACGGCCATATTCTCCATGTTGGCCTTTGTTATGATCAGCATGAATCCTCTGCGGCAGATTAAAAATGTTTTTATCCGGGTACTCTCGGGAAGCATAGTGCCACTGTGGTTTTTTCCACAAAACCTTCAGTATCTCTTTAAGTTTCTGCCCTTTGTCTACATCTACCAGCTGCCCCTGAGCATCTATATCGGCAAACTGGGTTTTGGAGATTTGGGAAGACAGATGGGGATTCAGCTCATATGGCTTTTGGTGTTATATGTGGTTTTTAAGGTGATACAAAAAACAGTACTCTCTAATATTATAGTACAAGGAGGCTGAGATTTTTGATATCGGGCATAAAACATTATATTAAAGTAACGGTCTATCTTATTAAGATGTCGATTCAGACAAACCTGGAATACCCGATGGAATTTTTTGGGTGGCTCTTTGCAAACCCCATCCAGTTTCTACTGGGCATCGCCACGGTTAAGTTTGTGATTACCCAATTCGGCATGCTCGGAGGGTGGGCCTTCGGGGAGATCGCCTTCCTTTACGGGCTTGCCATATTGAGCTATGGATTGTCAGCTGTCTTGTTTGTGCAAACCTGGTTTATGGGGAGCTTTATATTAGATGGGGAATTTGATATATTTATGCTGCGTCCCATGAACGTGCTGTACCAATTTTTCTTTTGCATTTTCAATATATACGGCTTCAGTGACCTTTTACCGGGCATCGTGATTTTCATCTACGGATGCGTCCAGGTCCATTTCAACTGGTCCTTCATCAATATCATGATGCTTGTTTCAGTAGTAACAGGTGCCACCCTTATCCGCGGGGCTCTTTACCTGGTCACCGGCTCGGTGGCTTTTTGGACTAAAAACCGCAACAGCTATACTATGCTGAACTTGACCATATTTGATCAAACCACGAAATACCCTTTGTCTATTTATCCTCGGGTGGTGCAGATAATTTTTACCTTTGTGCTGCCTCTGGGCTTTATCAGTTTTTATCCGGCAAAGGACTTTTTGAATAAAAATAGCGGCGTTCTTTTTTCCGGCAATATGGCCTGGTTTACCCTGCTTGTTGGTATTTTCCTGTTTTGGCTCGCAACTAGGCTATTCCGCAGGGGTTTAACAAAATACGAGAGCGCCGGTTCATAAAAACAAGACACTTGTTCGACAAAATTGACCTACCATCTATAACGCGTTAGAGATTGGTCAAAGTGAAGCGAAGCTGTAAAAAGCTTGGCCTGCTGCAGCTGAGCGAAGGCAGGCAACGCACAAAAACAAATCGAATTTTTGATGATATAAAGGAGTAACTCTTTGGCATTAATAGAAGTGAATCATCTGGTGAAAACATTCAAGGTGGCCGAAAAAGAAAAAGGTCTTAAGGGCGCGCTAAAAAGCTTAGTGAGCAGGAAAATGAAGATTGTGAGGGCGGTTGACGATATCGGCTTTAAGATCAACAAAGGCGAGATCGTCGCCTATATCGGACCCAACGGAGCCGGGAAAAGCACCACAGTAAAGATGCTGTCAGGTATTCTGACGCCCACATCCGGTGATATTTTAATAGATGGACTATCACCATGGAAAAACAGGAAACAGGTGGTCAAAAATCTAGGTGTTGTTTTCGGCCAGAGAAGCCAGCTTAATTGGGACCTCCGCCTGGGCGAAACCTTTGAATTGCTCAAGAGGATTTACCAGATTGACCGGGGCTTGTACCAACATAACCTGGACACCATGGATGCTATCCTGAATATCAGCGAAATCATGAACACTCCTGTACGCCAGTTGTCTCTTGGGCAGAGAATGAGAGGCGACCTGGCGGCTGCTATGCTTCATTCTCCACCTATCCTTTTTTTGGACGAACCCACCATAGGTCTTGATGTGGAGGGAAAGTATTCCATAAGGAAATTCATAAAAGAGATTAATGCCTCTCGGGGAACTACTATTATTTTAACCACCCACGATTTGGGAGACATCCAGGAGCTCTGCTCCCGCCTGATCATTATCAACAAAGGCATTATTGTCGAGGACGGCTCTCTGACAGACTTGATAGACCGTATTGCGCCATACCGGCAGCTTATCGTGGATTTTTACAAGGAGCAGAAGAGCATTAGCCATCCCCAGGCTGAAGTCCTTGAAAAGCAAGGGGCACGAGTGGTGTTCCGCTTTGAAAAAGCCAGAATAACAGCACCAAAATTACTGGAAGATATTTCAAAACAGGCCCCTATTAAGGACATCAGTCTGCACGAAGCGAAGATTGAAGATATTATTCGGGTTGTGTATAAGATGTAGGGATGGTCTTATGGCAATTACAAGATGGCCCTTAAACTTTCAGAGAACTGCAGGAACTTAGTGGTCAGGCGAAGCGAGTTTGTGTTAAATTGACCAAGAAATTTGATTCGTTTTTTTGTATTAATAGGTTTTAAAGTGCAGCAGCCCTTTACACTACCCCAGGACAGTGATGCATTGAAAAAGCAGGATTTTGATAGAAAAAGATAAAATTTTGAAAGACATTTTTTATATAATTATTTAATTTATTACTTATTATTATTTTAAAGGAGATATAGTTTATGAATATTGGAGTAATTGGAATTGGTGGAGTTGGCGGTTACTTTGGGGGTAAACTGACTCAACTACTTAAAGATGATAAAGACTTAAATATTTTTTTCATAGCAAGAAACCAACATTTAAATGAAATAAAAAGAAATGGTTTAATTCTAGATACAGATGAGGGTATTATTACTTGTAATCCAACATTAGCTACGGATGATATTTCAGAGTTACCTCAATTAGACTTGTGTTTGATTTGTGTAAAAAGTTATGATTTAGAAAATATTTTAATTCAATTACAATCTAAAATAGCTGATAATACTATGATTTTACCGTTATTAAATGGTGTCGATATTTATGAAAGGATAAGATTAATAATAAAGAATGGGATAGTTTTTCCTTCTTGCGTGTATGTTGGAACTCATGTTGAAAAACCAGGGAAAGTGACGCAAAGAGGTGGAGCTTGTACGATTCATTTTGGCAGTGATCCAAATATAGATTTTGTTAACACTGAATTATTTAAGATATTAGAAAAATCAAATATTAAGTTTAATTGGACGAAAAATCCATATGTTGAAATTTGGAGCAAGTTTATTTTTATAGCATCGTTTGGTATAGTTACGGCTAGTTATAATAAAACAATTGGCGAAGTATTAGAATCTGAAGAATTAAGTCAATATGTTAAGAACATAATGAATGAAATTTATCAAATTGCTAAAAAAAAGCAAGTATCATTACCTCCCACAATAGTTAATGACGCATATATGAAGGGTAATACATTTCCATTTGAAACAAAAACATCATTTCAAAGAGATTATGAAAATAAAGATAAATTAGATGAACGAGATCTATTTGGAGGTACAATTATTAGACTTGGAGATCAACTAGGAATAAAAACTGAAACAACAAAGATGATTTATAATTCTATTCAAGAAAATATAATCATCAAATAAATACAGCTAGAAACAGCGTACAATTAAGTGTTAGGATATAATAGCAAACTATTTTTTTTTGAAATATTGTGCTCTTTATGATAAAATAATGCTGAGCGTTTTTAATAGATGACTGAAATATATTTCTTGCAACTACGCCAACGCT
>CAZYID010000134.1:0-10105 GCA_964646595.1 uncultured Spirochaetales bacterium
AATAAAAACACCTATATGTAACTCAATATTTATACCATCATCGAATATTTTTATTTAATATTAAATTTATTATCCAAAATTAATTATATAAAAATAATATTTCTTTTCTTCATTTTCTATTTTAAACTACCAGCAAATTATCTGCGAAACATGTTCTCTCCACAATAAACGTCTATTTCTCGAGTTGCTAAAACTTGTTTTAGACAACGAGAGGAATCAACGCTTATTGTGGAGAAACGTGTTTAGGTAGATAATTAATTGACAATTGAAATAAGTAACATATGAAGTATGGAAGGAGCGAGTCAAGAGCCGCAGGCTCTTGGTCCCCCTGACCAAGAGCCATTTTAGTAAAGAAGATCTCTAAATTCCATTCCATAAATATCAATTAGAGTTATAAAAAACATAGCAATCATAGGTCCAATTATAAATCCCATAATTCCAAAAGCAGCAATACCTCCAAGAGTTGAGAAAAATATCAGAAGATCATGCATTTTTGATTCCTGACTGATAAGAACAGGACGTAATAAATAATCTATTGCATAATTAATAACAATTGCAACAATTATGATAATTATACCTTGCCATATATATCCGGTTGCAAATTTAAAAATAGCTACAGGCACCATAATTAAAAAAGAACCAACAACCGGGATAATTGATAAAATAATCATAACAACTCCCCATAAAATCCAGCCTTTGACACCAAATATTAAAAATGTAATTGTTCCTGCAATTCCCTGGATTATTCCTATTACAATAGTTCCTTTTATTGTTGCTCGTGATATTGAACCAAATCTTGCTATTAGTTTGTCTTCATATTCATCACGAATTGGGCTAAAAAAACGTATTTTTTTTATTATTTTTTCCCCATCTCTAAAAAAATAAAATAGAGCATAAAATATAAAAAAAAGATTAGCAATTACAGCTAAAATGCTTGTTGATGTTTTGTTAAAAATAAATGTAGCAATTTTACCGGTAGATTTTAAAGAATCTTGAAATAAACTTTGCCAGTTTAAGTTGTTAAAACGAAGCCATTGAACGATTTTTAATTGTTTTATATCTCCAATTAAACCGGCATCACCTTCTTCTATTGTAGTGCGTACAAATGTTTCGGCAGTGCCATAAAAATCTGTTGCCTGTAATACAACAAGATTACCAATAAAATAGAGAGGTACAAAAAAACAGATTAAAATCAGGAAACAAAAAGTTAATGCACTTAAAGCATTTTTATTTCGAAGCAATATAAGCCATTTTTTATATAAAGGATAGAAAAGTGTAGAAAAAGTTATAGCTAAAATAATTGGAATTAAAAAGAATTTTATAACATTAAAAAATAGCATTGATGTTATAATAAATAATAATAATAAAACTATCAGGTTTAACTTTTCTCTTTTTAATAATTTTTTTTCTTTTTCTTTATTTTTGTTTGATTTTTTTGCCATTTTGTTTCTCTTAATTTATATTGAAAATATTTTTTATTAAAAATAAAAAATTAATAAAATTATATTAAAAATTTATAACGTATAATTAAAAAAAATTATTCATGAAGATTTTGATTTTTTTTCTCCACAGGAGTTTTAACAGGATTCATATTAATTTTATTTTTTATAATATCATCTGTTATTTTATCGCCTTTTTTTATTTCATTACCAGAAGATTTATTTGTTTTTATATGTATTTTATCATTTAAAACATCTACAGTTATTTTATCTCCTTTTTTAATTTCTCCGATAACTATTTTTAAGCTTATTGGATTTTCAACATGGTTCTCTATAATTCTTCTTAATGGTCTTGCTCCGAATTCTGTTGAATATCCTAACTCAGATAGTTTTTCTTTGCTTTTATTTGTAAAATTAATAATATAACCATTTTCTTCAATTTTTGTTTTTAGTTTAGAAAGCATTAAATCTGTTATATCAACTATATGTTTTTTATCTAGTTGATGGAATACTATAATGTCATCAATTCTATTTAAAAATTCCGGTTTAAAGAATTTTTTTGTTTCTTCTATTATTTTTTCTTTAAGAATTTCATAATCATCAGAAGGTTGCCGATTTTGGGCAAATCCAATTTTTTTTTCTAAATCAAATACTGTTGATGAACCAAGGTTTGATGTTGCTATAATGATACAGTTTTTAAAACTTGTTTCAACACCCTGACTGTCAGTAAGTCTGCCTTCGTCAAAAATTTGCAAGAATATGTTAAACACATCTTCATTTGCTTTTTCCATTTCATCAAGTAATACTATAGAATAAGGAGAACGGCGTACCATTTCTGTTAATTGTCCTCCTTCATCATAACCCACATAACCCGGAGGAGAACCAATCATTTTTGAAACAGAATGTTTTTCCATATATTCAGACATATCTAATCTGATTATTTTATTTTCATTGTCAAATAAAAATTCTGCTAATGCTTTTGCCAGTTCTGTTTTACCAACACCGGTTGGTCCTAAAAATAAAAAAGAACCAATTGGTCTGTTTGAGTCTTTTAATCCAGCCCTGTTTCTTCTTATTGCATTTGAAACAGCAAAGATTGGTTCATCCTGTCCAATAATTCTTTGATGAAGATTTTTTTCCATTGTCTTTAATTTATCTGATTCGGTTTCTACTAATTTGGTAACAGGAATATCCGTTGCATTACTGACAACTTCTGCAATATCATCTTCACTTACAATATTGTCTGCATCTTTTTTATTTGTTAACCATTGTTCTTTTAATTCTTTAAGTTTTTTTTCTATAAGATTAATTCGTTGCTGATATTCAACAACTTCTTCAATTAAATTTTTTACAAATGCATTTGTTTGTTCTCTTTTTATTGTATTTTTTTCTTTTTCAAGTTCCTGTATTTCAGGAGGAATTGAAATAACAAATAAATGTTTTCTTGCGCCTGCTTCATCAATCAGATCCACTGCCTTATCCGGTAAAAATCTATCCGTAATATATCTTGCAGACATTCTTGCAGCAGCATCTATTGCTTCATCTGTATATGTTACTTTGTGATGTTTTTCATATTTTGATTTTATTCCATTTAATATCAGAATGGTTTCATCAATAGTTGATTCATTTACTTTTATCTGTTGAAATCTTCTGGATAATGCTTTGTCTTTTTCAATTGTTTTTTTATAAGCATCTGTTGTTGTTGCGCCTATTAATTGAAGCTGACCACGGGCTAATGCAGGTTTTAATATATCACCTGCTTTAATAGTTCCGCCTCCGCTTGAATCTATTAATGTTTGTGTTTCGTCAATAAATCCTATTATTTTACCGTTTGAATTCACAAGTGTATCAACGATATCTTTCATTCTTTCTTCGAATTCTCCTTTAAATTTTGCTCCTGCTGTAACCTGAGCTAAATCTATTTGAATTATCTTTTTATTTAAAAGAGTTTCCGGAACCCGTGAGTTTACAATTAATTGAGCTAGTCCTTCAACTAAAACTGTTTTTCCTACACCTGATTCTCCAATTAAAATTGGATTATTTTTTGTCCTGCGGGCAAGGATATGTATTATTCGTGAGAATTCTTTTTCTCTCCCTATTACCGGGTCAAGTCTGCCTTGTTGTGCAAGTTCAGTTAAATCTGTTCCATATACTTTTAGTACATCTTCTCTGCTTTCAGAGTCTCTTGTATCTACTTTTGTACTGCCTTTAAAGTTTACTAATATTTCTTTGCATTCATTGTATCTTAATCCGCATTCATATAAAATTGAAGAAGCAGGCTGGATAGATGGATTAAAAAAAGATAAAAATAAAGTTCCGGTTGAAATAAATTTGTCATCAAGTTTTTTTGTTTCATCTAAAGCAATTTCAAAAAGTTTTTCTATATCAGGACTTAATGTTATATTTATTGATTCCGGTGATTGTTCATTTTTAGGTTGGAAGCTGTAGATTTTTTCAGTGATATTGTCTATTATTTTAATATGATCCGGTTTAGCTTGTTCAATAATTTTTAAAACAACAGAATCATCCTGTTCAATAATTCCAAGCAGAATGAACTCCGGTGAAAAAATGGATTGCCGTAAATTAGCAAGCTCCATTGTACCGATATTTATTGCATGAATTACTTTTTCTGTACAAATTCTTAAATATTTTTGAAACATTACTACCTCGATTTAACTTTTCTTTTGATTTCAGCATATATTATCTTAAAATATTTTGCAAGAATTTTACTTTATTGTTGAAAATATTGCGAAAAAAATAATTTTTTTTGAATCGAATTTAATGTATTAATAAAAAGTAAATTACTTTATAAATTCTATATAAACAATTACTGAATCAGGTATTTTTGGAATTTCATTATAATCATAAGATTTGTTATCGTTAAAGATTTGTTTGTCTTCAAGCCAATATCTTATGAAATATGTGTAGCATTTTTGTTTCCCAATTGAATTATATACTAAAAAACTTTCAAGCTCAGATATTCTGCCTTTTGCATTTTTAATAATTGTGCCGTCTTTTAGTTCTAAATCAAACGTATCAGGAAAATAAAAAACTATGCCCAGGTTTTCTTTAACTTTTTTAATCATTGTGTAACCTGTGATTTTTATTGATTTAGTAAAACTTAATAGAATTTTTTGAGAACCTGTTTCATTTCCTTCCCATGAAAGATTTAAATAAATTCCTTGAAAATCATTTGCTACACCTTCGATGAATTCCCCTTTTTTATTTTGATATTTAATATTATTTTTTTCGTTTTTAATTTTTTCATTTTCATTATCAACTGTTATTTTATCATCTTTTACAATTGGTTCATCAGGTAATGTTGGATTATCTTGAGAAAATATAAGAATAAGAGTTAATTTTAATAAAAATAAAATAATTAATATTTTTTTCATTTTACCATCCCCATTACATTATTAATACTATAATATCAGATTTTTATAAATATATATAAGCCATAGAGTTTATTTAAATTTTAAAAAATACTCTGTGTTCTCTGTGAACTCTGTGGCAAAAAAATATTCAATGTCTATAAACCAACTTTAAAATATGAAAACACACTCCAGGCCGGAAGGCTGTCGCCAATTCTATAACCTAGAGCGCCGCCATTTACAATTGTTACTGTAATATTACCATATGCGGCAAATAAATCAACAGCTAATTCCAGAACTCCGTCAAAAAGAATTCCTCTTGTTCTTTCATTAAATAAAAATCTATTGTATATGTACACAAATTCAACATATGGAGATATATAGAATTCTTTAAATCCTAAAGTTGCAAAATGCCAATATTGGCTTTTTTTTACTACTGTTATATCAAATCCGGTATCTACAGAAACGAAAAATGATCCATAACTGGATGATGTGATAAGTGAGGGAAAAGCTTTAGTGTCTACAATTGACAGGGAATTTGATGAATTGCTAGTACTGCTTCCTAAAATATTTTCAGAAAAACGATATAAATCACTATTTACTTTAAAAACATTTTGATTTAAAGTTTCTATTCCGGCTTCAATATTAAAAAAGCAGAATGCACTGCCCAAGGGTATTCTACCAATAATAGCACCACGTATTAAATTAACTATATAATTATCAAATGGAAGCAGTGGAGGGTATTGCAGAAAAGTAAGATTTAAAACTATTCCTCTATCCCATCGTGTTGATTTATTTCTGGATTTAATATAACTAAATCCAATGCTTTCTGTAAAATGTAAAAAGTTTGCCGGTTTTAATAATGAAAAATTATATTGATTAAATTCATGTGTTACAGATAAATACCAAAAAAAGCTAAATCCATCTCCGAAACGATAAGTATAATTTGCATTTAATGAATTTCTGAAATTTATTGGAAAGTTGTTTAAGTATTTTTGTTCATACCAAAGATTATCATATAAAAATTTTGATCCGCCTTTCCAGTTACTCCAGGAGTACGAAAGATTAATAAAGGGTAATTTGGCGTTTAAAACTAGATTATTCTCCGGATACATTTTAAGATAATCCAGTCCAATATCTAAATAGTAAGAGAACCTTCCTTGAGGCAGTATATTATAAATAAAAAATTTTGGTCCATAAAAAGGAATGCCTATTGATCCATTTCCCACAGAATAATTTATACTTGAATCAAGTTGAAATGGGATTAATCCCCATATAAGGGGGTAAAGATATCTAAATCCGCCATAATAAGTTGTTTTCCAATTTTTATCATTAAAATCGATATCAGACAAATTGTCTGTTGTTGATAATGAAAATGATGAATCTTTTATTTTTGCATTTTCAATTGTTTCACTAATTTCTCCGGAATATAATTCTTCACCGTCTATAGAATAATCAATATAATAAACATTATTGTCAATTACAATTCCATCTAAAATAGAACCATTTGTTGATAAAATTTTTTTGTTTGTTTTATCTTTAATTGAAAAAGAGTAAATAGAATCACTTTCTTCATCAAATGAAATATAACTAATTGTATCATTGTCAATCCACTTTACATTTTTTCCCTTAATAGAATCATCGATAAGTGTAATAGTGTTATCATTTAAATTAAGCAGAAATAATCTAAAATTATTATCGTTTGTTCTTGCTGCAAATACTGCTTTTTCTCCATCAGGAAATATATCAGGACAATCAATAAATATTATTTCAGGAGGAATTTTAATTTCTCTGATGTTTTTAATTTTACCGTTATGAAATTCTGCTTTAAATAATCTGCTTCTCTTTCCTGAGTGAGCAACGAAAACTCCCATCGGACTATTTTGAGCAAATGAAACATAATTGATTCTATTTAAATCAATAAGTTTTCTTTTTATTTTTGTTTTAAGATTAATACTATAGAGATTAGAATAATAAAAATTGCCGGGTTGATTTGTAACAGATGTACAAACAATATAATTTTCATTATTTGTTAATGAAATTGATCTGTAATTACCTAAATTAATTTTTTTAAGATTTCCATCATCATATAATTTATAAAGATAACTGTCATTTTTATAACTGCTGCTTGCAATAATAAAAAAGTCTTTGCCTCTGTCAAATGATGATATTGAACCGGCAAGATTTGTTAATTTATTATTTTTATTAGAAGATTCAGGATAAAGTTCTGCTTGATTTTCTTCATAAATTTTCCATTCATTCCAGAGATCTTTTAATGATTTACCGTATATTTTTTTAAATTTTATTACAAATTGAAGAACAAATGGCCAAAAATCATTAGAAATATCTACAAAAAAATCCTGAAATTTTTCTTCACCGTATTCGTAGTATAAATATTCAACAAATTTTGCTCCATAATGATACACAGCTTCTCCATGCGGCCAATCAACTACAGGCAAAACTAATTTATCAAATGAAGGTATTTTTTTTTGTTTGGCTGCTGTTCTTACGATTGCATGATTATAACTTGATTTAAGTCTGCCGCCTTCTGCATATAATGTTTCTGCAAGAACAGCTACGCCTTCTATGTACCATCTAAATGTTCCGCTGTTTGGACAATATAATTTTCCGTACATTACTCTCCAGAACCATGCGCCGCCTCTGATTTGATCAAGATGCAGGATATGAACATATTCATGAAGTATTAAAGAATATAAAGGATCTTCAAAGGAGCGTAATGTATTATGCAAATCTAAAGGTGCAATATATAAATTAATAGTATTTCTATAAAATGTTAAAGCACTGGCATTAGGATAATCCGTATGATCGGAAATTATTATTGTTGTTCTATGTATTGGATCCCATTTCATAAATTCGGAAATTTTTTGATGAATATCTTCAGCATATGCTGCTGTTTTTTGAGCAGTTTTTTCATATTGTTTAGGATAAAGAATTACAAAATGATCTGTTATTATTTTTTTTGTTAATCCCTGGTATGGAATAAACGAAATAGAATGAGAAGAAAAACAAAGTATAAAGAGGAAAATCAAAATAAAAAATATTTTATTTAATTTCATTATTTATTTTATTTAAGTTTGATTATTAGCATCATATTAAAAGAATTACACTTAATAGTAAATATTTTTTTTAAAATTAGTAAATAAACAATAAAATTAATTAGTTAACTTTTTATCCCATATTGGAGTATATTCAGGTCCGCCGGGTTTTAGATCTGATTTATAAAGTATTACTTTTTCTGCTTGAAATATAAATGAACTTTTAATTTCCGGTAAGATAATTTGTTCTTGATTTTTAAACTTTTGCCGTGCAATTGTAATATGGTATTTAAAGTTTTTGTTGTCACTAAAACCTATTTTTTTTAAGTTTATTCTTATTTCATTAGCTAATTTAAGTAATTTATTTCTACCATTTTCTCCGGTTAAATAAATAATTTTGGGATAACCGGAAGCAGGGAATTGATCAAATTTAGATATTTCAAGTTCAAATGAATTGTAATTTTTTATTATTTTTTCCAATTTATTTGTTATTTCTTTAATTTTTATTTCATCAGTATCACCTAAAAATAAAATTGTAATATGAAGATTTTGAGGTTTAGTTAATCTAAAATTATCCGGAAGTTTTGTGTTATTAATAATTTTTTTTTTAATTTCTTCCGGTATTGGTATAGCAATAAATAATCTTTGCTTCAATTTTAATCCTTTTTTATTTTAAGGCATTTTCTTGAATTTTAAATAACTCATTAATTCCTTTTTTTGTAAGCTCTAAAATTTTTAGTAATTGCTGCTGAGAGAAACTGTTATTCTCTCCTGTTCCCTGAACTTCAACAAATTCACCCTTATCATTCATGACAACATTAAAGTCTACTTCTGCTCTGCTGTCTTCAGGGTAATCTATATCTAATAATACCTGTCCGTCAATTACTCCGGCACTAATAGAAGCTATTTTTCCTGATAATGGATTATTTTTGATTTTTTTTTCTTTCAGCATTTTTTTTACAGCCATCTCCAGTGCAATATACCCTCCGGTGATTGATGTTGTTCTAGTTCCCCCGTCTGCTTGAATTACATCGCAGTCAATAACTATTGAATAACCTTTAATTTTGGATAAATCTATTGCAGCTCTTAAAGCTCTGCCTATTAGTCTTTGTATTTCAATGCTTCTACTGTCAGGTTTTATTGTAGAACGTGATTTTCTCGAAGGAGTAGAACCTGGAAGCATATTATATTCTGAGGTTATCCAGCCGCTTTTATTTTCATCAATAAAGGGAGGTGTCTTTTCATCAACAGATGCGCTGCATAAAACTTTTGTATTCCCAAAGCAGATAAGGATGCTTGAATAAGAATTACCCATAATATTTTTTTCTATTATAATTTTTCTTATTTCATCGTTTTTTCTATTTTTTCTTTTATACATTTTAATTCCTGATATTATAATTATATTATAATATATATAAAATAATTATTAGATTGTTGCAATGATTTAGGTTATAAAGAATTATATAATTTTTTTTTAATACATTTTATAATACTTTTTATAAATTAATTAAGGATATAAATTGTCATTTACGGAAGATAAATTTATTTTATTAAATAAATCAAGAAGATTAAAAAAAGTTATTTATGCAGCTTTAGAATATTTGGAAAGTAAAAAGAGGCTTAAATATGTGAATGAGTTATTTTTTTGGTTAAATAAATATGAAAAATATAATTATAATATTCCACAAAATAAAAAAGAGTGGGAAAAAATGTCGGAAACTTTAAAAGATTTATTATACAAAGAAAATCCTTATACAGAAAAAATACCTTTTGATGATAAAAATAAAAAACGTAAAATTTTACCAATAACAGTACTTTTAGATGATATTCGATCTCCTTTTAATGTTGGTTCAATATTCAGAAATTCTGAAGCTTTTGGTATTGAGAAAATAATTTTATGCGGAATAACTCCGGATCCTAAAAATAATAATAAGGTTCTTAAAACATCCAGACAGGTAGATATCGAAAGCGAATATCAAAAGGATTGTATAAAAGCTGTTTCAAATTTAAAAAATAAAGGGTATAAGATATACGTGTTGGATAAGACATCAAACTCGAGAAGTATAAATGATATTAAAATAAAATCTCCTCTAGTATTAATATTAGGCAATGAGGAATTTGGAGTTTCAAAAGAATTGTTGGATTTGTCTGATAAAATTATTCACATTAATATGCTGGGTGCTAAAAATTCACTTAATGTATCTGTAGCATGCGGTATTGCTTTGTATCAAATAACAAA
>CAZYID010000135.1:0-9956 GCA_964646595.1 uncultured Spirochaetales bacterium
TCAAGAAGAGGATTACTCATGCTTGTAGGTAAAAGAAGAAGATTATTAGATTATTTAATGAAAAAAGATGTAGAAAAATATCGTGAAATAATAAAAGAATTAGGTATTAGAAAATAAATAAATTATTACTCCTTCCAAAAATTTTATTAATAATTCTTAGCAAATAAATTTTCTTTATTTTCTAAACCTTTTTTTTTCATATAATTTAGTTTCTATTTATTTATCAGCACAGTTCTTATAAAAAAATTATAATGAAAACATTAAATAATATAAATTTAAAAGAGAATATTGAAAAAATCGTCCTCAATAATGGAATAAATATCATATTTGATCAAACCTCAAAATATCAATCTGCATGTATAGGTTTTTTCTTAAAAAAAGGTTCCAGAGATGAAAATAATAATGAATTAGGTTATTCTCATTTTTGTGAACATATGATTTTTAAAGGAACAGAAAAGCACAATCAAAAATCTATTTCAAATTTTTTTGATAAAGTTGGCGGTTATATCAATGCTTATACAACTCATGAATTAATTGTTTTGTATAATAGAATTCCACAGCAGTATTTAGAAGAAACATTAAAATTTATGTATGAGATTTTTACTAATTCGATTTATGATAAAAATGAATTTGACATAGAAAAAAAAGTAATAATAAATGAAATTCATTCTGAGTTTGAAGATGCTCAGGAAAAAGCTCATGAATATTTTATGAATAATTTATTCCCTGATCAGAGTTTAGGTTTACCCATCATTGGCAATGAAAAATCAATTACTAATTGTAAAAGAGATGAATTATATAAATTCTATAAAAAAAATTTTAATCCTAATGACTTATTAATTGTTTTATCAGGTAGAATAAATAAAGAAAAAATAATTAATCTTCTGGAAAAGCTTAATTATAAAAAAAGTAAATTTAAAAATAAACAAGAAAAAGCGCTGCAGGTTGATAAAAATAAAATTTTTAAAAATGTTTTGCCTTCAGAACAAACACATATTATTTTAGGCACTTCAAAGTATAAAATTAATAGTGAAGATTACATAAAATTAAGTTTACTAAATATTATTCTTGGTGAATCTATGTCTTCAAAATTTTATCAAAAAATAAGAGAAGAACTGGGATTATGTTATTCAATATATACTTTTTCAAATAAATACAGAAAAGAAAATATCTTTGGTTTATATTTATCTGTAATGCCGGAAAACATCAACAAATCAATTAAAGCGGTTTCAAATGTTATTAAAGATTTAAAAAATAATGGAATATCACAAAATGAACTGGATGATGCAAAAAATCAAAAAAAAGGTGAATTAATCCTTAATTATGATATATTGCATAAACGAATACAGAGATTAGCCTTTATGGATATTACATTAAATAAAATATATACATTAAACGAAATATTTAAAATTATTCAAAAAACGACTATAGAAGATTTAAACAATTTAATTAAATCAATATTCATAAAAGAAAATTTAATCACACAAATTTTATACAAAAAAAAATTAAAAATTGAGGAATGGGAATTTTGAAAAATATTAAAATAAAATTATTAAACAGTGATGCAAAAATTCCGGTTAAAGCAACAGAAGATTCATCCGGACATGATCTCATCTCATGCGAAGATTGTGTATTAGAAAAAAAAACATATAAATTAATTTCTACAGGAATTATTATTGAATTAGAAAAAGGAATGGAAGCGCAGGTAAGACCCAGAAGCGGTCTGGCAGTTAAACATGGAATAACAGTATTAAACACTCCGGGTACTATAGACGCTGATTACAGAGGTGAAATAAAAGTTGCTTTAATCAACCACTCAAATGAAGACTTTGCTATAAAAAAAGGTATGAGAATAGCTCAAATTGTTTTTGCATCTGTATTAAATATAAACTTAATTAAAGCAGAAGAGTTAAATACAACTGCCAGAGATTTCGGCGGTTTTGGCTCAACCGGGATCTGATTTTTAAACTCTATCCAAAATTTTATATCAATTAAGTAATATTATTTATTAATTTTTTAAAATATGTTACTCTATTTCCAAAGAGAACATACATGAAACAAAAATTTAAATTATTAATGATAAATAAATTTATTGTTCAATTTACAAAAAAAATATTTATAACAAAAAAAATTAAATTATTAATAGTAACTAAATATGTTTTAAAAGAATTTTTAATAACATTTTTATTAGCTTTTTCTTTTTTCTTTGTTACATTTTTTCTAAACTTTATTCTAGTGCATATTCAAGAGTTACTGAAAAAAAGTATTCCTATAGATTTAATTATAAAATTAATGATTACATACCTACCTGTTATATTAATATATAGTCTTCCTTTTGGTATTATGCTTGCAACTTTAATGACAATGGGAAGATATTCATCAGACAATGAAATAATTGCTTTCAGGGCTCTTGGTTTTAATATAATGAAAATTTTTTTTCCGATTTTTATTTGTGGAATTTTTATAACAATAATCACCTTCATTATAAACGATCAAATTTACCCTGCTGCATGGAATCAAAGAACAATTATTACAAATAACATAAAAAAAATAAAACCAACTTTTAACTTTAAATCAAAAACTGTTCAAAAACATATAGATATAACAGTATACACAGATATTGTGAATTCAAATAGTATAAACGGTTTATTAATTATTGATAGAGATGAAAATAATGATAAAAGAATAATCACTGCAAAAAATGCAGATGTTTTTACTTCAAAAGAAAAAGAAGGTATTATTGAACTAAGAATGAATAATACAATGCTTCAATTTAATAATCAAAACCGACCAAATGACTTTAATTTTGGTTATTCTGACCATTTATATTATTTCATTAATCTTATTGAATTATCTAATGAAGATAGACCCAGTATGGCAAAAACTACAGTTGAAAATCTTAATGATATAAAAAAATATAAAGTTGAGTATGATGCAAAAAAATTTAAGAAAAAAAACACATTTATTCAATTAAAAGAAGAAATACGAAAATATAAATTATCTTATCAAGATTATTTAAACGATAATATTTCTTATGATATGTATTTAAAAAAAATAAAAATAATAGATAAAAATATTACTTCTGATTCAGAACAGGATTCTTTATCAAAATTAAAAAAAGAAAAAATACAAAATTCCAGTTTAAACAGTAATTCATTAGAATTTTATAGAAAATTTGCAAATCCTCTTGCCTGCATTATTTTTGTTATTTTTGCATGTCCTATTGGTATATATTCTAGAAAATCAGGATATCAAATTGGTTTTATTCTTGGTTTATTTTTAACAGCTTTTTATTGGTTTACTTTTATGGGTTCATGGACATTGGGACAAAGATTTATAATTACTCCTATAGTAGCAATGTCAATTCCAAACTTAATTTTTTTAATTTTTGGTTTAATATTTTTAATAAAAAGGCTAAAAGAATGAAAGAAACAATATCAAATTTAAATATTAAAACAAAAAAACTCAAAGAAAAAATAATAAATTTTATTAATAAACCACTACTACCTTTTATTTTATATAAAATGTTATTTAAAAGTTTTTTATTCTGGTACTCAATTGCTCAAGGACTTTTTATTGTAATTATTATTATTTTTGATTTTTTCTTAAAAGTTAACGAAAGTTACACTGATCCGCACTTAAAATTTACTATCTTGAATATTCTGATAATTACCATTTTATTAGTACCAAAAGCAATGTGGTTAACTATGCCTGTTGCAATTATGTTTGGTGTAATTATGTCATTATCAACTTTATATCAAAATAATGAATTAATAGCTGTTTTTACATCTGGAATTTCAATATATAAATTTGTTTTACCCTTAATAGTTTTTACATTTTTTTTATCTATATTTATAATTTTTATGGACTCATTTATTGTAATACCCTCATATAGATATAGAGAAAATTTATACGAATTTTTAGCAAAAAAGAAAAGAGAAGAAAAAGATATTACATTAAAAGGTGAAAATAATTATTTTTGGAATGTTGAAGAATTTGTTTCAAGTAATAACATGTTAAAAAAAATAATTCTTTTAAAAGTAAATAAAGATTATAGGATTATATATAGAATAGATGCTACAAGTGCAGTTTATACAAAAGAAGGATGGTTATTTCGATCCGGAACAATTAAAGAATGGAATGATTATGGTGAACTTGAAACAGATACAAAATTTTATAAAAAAATTTTTGAAGATTTAAAAGAAAAACCAAGTGTTTTTAAAAATGTTTTTAAAAAATCAGATTATGATATAGATAAAATGACTATTATTGAAGCCAGTAATAGAATAAGTTTATTAAAAAAATTAAATATTGAATATAATGATGAGCTGACAAAATATTATAAAAAGTTTTCATTTCCTTTTACACTGCTTGTAGTTTGTCTTTTTGCAATTGGGGTTTCTACTATTTCACAAAAAAACATAATTATACTTGCTTTGTTTTTTTCAATTGGTTTAGCAATAATATATTATGTTATGGATATGATACTAGTTGTACTTGCATCTGTTGGGACAATATTTCCAATATTAGGTGCATGGATGCCGCTTGCTATATTTATTCCAATTTCAATATATTTAGTTAAAAAAGCAAAAACATAATTTATAAATCAGTAGTTTAAAATAATAAACAAGGGGATTAATCCTTGAATACCCCAGTTTTCATAAACAATAACTTATTAATATATTGTTTTTACTTATTTTGTTATTGACAAATTGTAATGATAAAAAAAATCCAAATTTAAAATGGCTTATTAGTTTTTATTATTCATTAATATTTTCTACATTTTCTGAAATTTCTTTTGAAAAAAAATATTTGTTATAACCAAAATTTATTGTAAATGTTTTATTTAAAATTTAACTTCTATATTTATATTTATTTTTCTTTTATAAATAATTTGTATTCATACTAATCTTTTCTATAATGAGATTTTTTTAGAATGTAAATCAAGTAAAAATAAGATATAATATTTCTATTAATAATGTTTTTATAGTGAATATTTCATTAATTTATCATTAGTAAAATATATTACTTTAATTTTTTGCTAAAAATAATAACTATACGTTTAATACATAAAAATGCAGAAATTGCTAAAATGACTATAATAAAAAAAGGTATTTTAATATTGATAAATCTACATGTAAATATTATAACAAAACTTATTACAAGGGCAAGACCTAGCGAACTTAATCTTACTAAATTATAAAGTTTGATTTTAGTGTTGTATGCATTCTCTGAAATACGAAGTTCCATCAGAGTAATATCCCATAAAGCTAACGAAAAACCGCAGTATAATACCATAAAAAAAAAGTTAACTCCAAGAAGAATACCAACAGCAGTTATTATTATTGAAATTATAAGGCATACAGATGGATTTTTTTCCCTTAAAAAAATCCAGATAATAGCACAACCCACAATAGCAATTTCTAAATATAATAAACCGGATTGATAGAACCCAAAGAATGCAAAGAAAGCTGAAATAATAAGAAAAATAAAAAATAAAATTTTATATACACTCATAGTTTCCTCATAGTTTTCTGATTAATAAAGATTTGCTAAGTGCATTTTTTATTAATGGAATTAAAGGTTGGCTAACCTTCCAGTCAATCACAAGTATAGACAATTGATATAAAAAGCTTAAGTTCAGTTTTCGTTCAATTTTAGCCGCTCGTAAAGCCATATTAATATTTTTATCATAATTTGATCCCTGAAGTGCAAAATCAAATGTATCAGGGCAGATAAGCACAACCTGAAAGCCATGAGATCTTAAAACCCTATAAAATGTAATATCATTATAATCAAAAGGACTTAAAACAAAAATTATTGTTTTTGATGAAAATTGTTCTGCTGATAAATTTTGAAGTCTATTACAAGTTTTTTCATCGGCTGCCTTTGCTAAAGCTAAACAATTAAGAATTCTATGAAGTTGTTTTTTTCCATAACCAGGCAATACTTTTACAATATTTTCTCCAACTACAGACAATCCTACCCGATGTCCTTGATGCAAAAACATATCTGAAAGGGAAGCCGTATAATTTATTTCAATCTCAAAAAGACTTTTATCCTCGACTATCAATTCCATATTACTGCGGCCATCGATAATAAACGCAATATCTGCAGTTCTTTCCTGCTCAAATTCTCTTGTAAAAAATTTATACGGATGCCTTGCTGTCAGTCTCCAATCTAGAGTTTTCAACGGATCACCCGGATGATAATCTCTGATTCCACGAAAATCAGTTCCATTTCCACTGGTTCTGGTTGGCACACATCCCGGTGATGACAATGTTTTCCATAGGCGAATTTTAAAAGGAAAATATTTTTTATACTGCGGTTGTATTAAAACACATGCATTGGCTTCGATATTAATTTTTGATATTATGCACTCAAAAGGATCGCTAACTTTTACAGTAAGATCATTCCATTCATAACCTCCCCGTAAAGATTGAAAAGTATAGCTTAAATCAATTTGTTCATCAGGAGTAAGTGCTGTAGACAATTTAAGACTGCCTTCGATAATTTTTATCTCTTTATGAAGAGATTCAGAAATCATTATACAGATATTTTTATTTCCATTGTTAGTTATATTTAGAGTCACATCAACAAAAAAGAAATTACCGTTTTTTGTTTTATTGACTGTTCGTTTTGCAGATAATTTTATATCCTTTTTATCAGGTAACTGTAGAATTCCTACAAAAAGATAAGTTATAAAAAAAATATTTAACAAAGCAATATTTGAGTTGTGCATAATTAATGCTAGAAATAAAATCCCAACTATTATCAGGTTTAGAAATAAAGATTTATTTTTATATGAAAATGAATGCCTTGATGTTTTTTTTTGATTATCTTTATTTTTCATTTTTTCCTTTAAATACAGGAACAGAAACGGATCTTGTAACTTCCTTGATAATATTATTTTCAGACTCACGTATATCCCAAAGACTTGGATCTAGCATTATTCTATGTGAAAGTACAGGTGCTGTAAATTGTTTTACATCATCAGGTATCACATAATTCCTGCCGTGAATAGCAGCCCAAGCACGTGATAACTTTAATAGCGCTATCGAACCTCGGGGACTTGCACCGACAACAACCTTTGGATACTTTCTTAGATTTGTAATAATATCAACCATATAACTGATTACATCCGGATTAACATAAACCTCTTCAACAGTTTCACGCATCCCGATGAGTATTTTCGGATTAATAACATTTTGTAAAACTACTTGATCTTTTTTTCTAGTTAATCTTCGTTTTAATATCTCATTCTCTTCTTCAGAAGTAGGATAACCGATCGAAAGCTTAATTATAAACCTGTCAAGCTGTGCTTCTGGAAGAGGAAAAGTTCCTTCGTATTCAATTGGATTTTGAGTTGCAATAACTATAAAAGGTTCAGTCAACGGTAAAGTTTCGCCTTCAAGTGTAACCTGATTTTCCTGCATCGCTTCAAGTAATGCGGACTGGGTTTTTGGTGAAGCTCTATTAATTTCATCACCAAGAAGTATATGTGAAAAAATAGGTCCTTTGCGAAGTACAAATTTATTTTTATTACTGTCAAAAACATATCCACCCGTAATATCACCAGGCAACAAATCAGGAGTAAACTGGATTCTCTTAAAATTCATTCCCAGAGCCTGTGAAAAGCTGTTTGCAATAAGTGTTTTGGCAAGTCCCGGATAATCTTCAAGTAAAATATGTCCTCCAGAAGAAAGGAAGGCTGCCATCATAAGTTTAAGCACATCTTTTTTTCCAACAACAACTTTCTCAATTTCGTGAATTATTTCCGAGGAAAAGGTTTTTGTTTCTTCAATTGTAATTTTTTTAATTTGATTTGTTATCATTTTTTATCTCCATAAAGTTTTCTAAAAAAAGAAGACATTCTTCTAGTTTAAGATAATATTCTCCGGCTTCACGACCGGAAATTCTATTGTATAATCTAAATAGATTAAAACTGCTTTTTTTTGCTTCTTCAGTATAAATAAACTCATAAATGTTTTCAGGAATTTTAATTTCTTTTTTTTTAAAGGAATCAAATAAATGAAAGTCGGTTTGTATCCTTTTTCTAGCTGCATAGAGATTAACCATCATTCTTGTCAACTCAGATTTAAGATTTTTCTTTTTATACAAATCATACGCTTTGCTAGAAAAATAGGATATCCATAATTCGATTTTTTTTATATAAAAATTTTCGGATTGGTATGAATACGATTTATTATCCGGAATAAATATCTCTAAATGAATAAAAACTACAGCAATTATGAAAATCATTACGCCCCATATAACTGCATGATCAATAGATAAAATAAAAATCCGCAAAAAAAACCATAATGCCAGAGCAAATGTTTTTATAATATTATTAAGAATAAAATTTCTAAAAAAAATACAAACAAAAATGAAAATACATAAAAAAATGATATTTATAATAAAGTTTTTACTTTTTTTCATTATCCACCTTCCCTTTTTCAGTAAAATACCGGATGATATCATTAAAACATTTTATTGCTTTCTTTTCATCAGTTGACCGTGGTTTCCAATTTCCATATCTTACGGCCTCAAAAAGTTCTGTTAATTGATGGACGGATTTCTGCGGAGCACCGGCAGCCTTAAGTCGTTCTTCAAATTCCCCAACTGTCATAGATTCTTCACGCTCAATTTCCTGCTCATGTTGAAGAGCAAGACACATTTTATGATAACATTTTATTATTACATCTTTAAAATTCTTACCTCTTTGAAGCTCATTTATTGCATGAAGAGCTTCTAATTCGATCAAGTATGATGTTTGGTCTTTTTGTTTTTTTAATTTAGAAATTATGATAATAAAAAACAATACAATACCTGCCAACAAAAAACCAATAATCCATAAAAAAATAACGGGCACTTCACCGAGTGGAACCCATAGTTGTTTCTCAGCTACAGGAATAAATATTTCACTTAACGGCCTGGTATAATGAGGAAAGGATATCAATATTATAAAAATAATTCCTGTTATTGCTAATATTATTAAAAAAATATTAAAAAATATTGAGACAAAATCTTTCCAATTAATTTTTTTAATTATTCTACAGATTAATATTATAATTGCAATAGCAATAATTATTATCAAGATTATTTTTGAAAGTAAATTAATTTTAAATGTTGAATTTATATCTTTTTCAGGAAACGAGATCGTACCCTCTCCTGAATCTATTCTAGGAAGAGGTATTCCTTTTTCAAAAATCATATTTGATAAACCCATTGACAGTAATAATGTGAGAATACCGAATATTGCCAAAAAAATAAGAATTTCATTCTTTAATTTTTTTTCCATTTAAATAAACCATATTTACTTATTTACCTGAGTGCTAATCGCAATCCAACATATTAGCATGATAGAATGAACACTATCTTTAAAAAGAGTTAGTTAAAATCATTAACCTCAATTTTGGATAAAATTTTTTTTATATCCTCAAATGACCTCGATAAAACACCAAGATCGTCTTCTGTTAAATTTGAAAGCCGCTTTTTATAAGTGCTGATATTATCTTCAGTTTTTTCTCTTAAAACTATCCTGCCTTTTTTAGTAAGAATTATTTTTATAACCCTTCTGTCATCTTTATCCGGTATTCTTTCTATCAGTCCTTCTTTAAAAAGTTTATCTGTTAATGCCGTTGTATATGCCTTTGATATTAATAATCTTTTAGCAATTTCTGATAAAGAAATGACTTCATTATCTTTTTCTGCAATTAAAAGTGCGCTGAGAACCTCATAATGAGTTCTTCCAAATCCTTTTTCAATTTTACTCTGATCAGATCTGAGTATATATTTGAAAAATACACCAAATATAGATTCTAGTTGACTTGAAACTGTCTCAATATCACTTTTCATTGTATTAGTACCTTAATAATTGGATTCTATTAAAAATAGTTCACAAAAATAACTATTCACAATATAAACCATTTATTATGTTTTGTCAAAAATTTTTT
>CAZYID010000136.1:0-9947 GCA_964646595.1 uncultured Spirochaetales bacterium
TGTTTGCAAATCCTCCGGCTGGAAGCTTTTTTACACTGCTGCATGTAGAACTTTTTAAAAAAAAGCTTAATATTTTAGCAGGCTGTTTTGTTAAACCAAATATAATATTAAATGGAAACCCTGCTCCGGACGACATAACAACCAGTCCTTTTTTTCCTTTTACTTTTTTATTTCTTGGTTTAGGAAATGTTTTAGTGCTATAAAAAAGCGGCATTGATCTTTCACAAAACCTTTTTAATCTGGCAGTAATATTTGCTTCATAAATCGGTGTTGCAAAAACCAGTCTGTCGCAATCAAGCATGCTTCTCAATATTTTATCAAACCCGTCTTTTTGAACACATGTTCCAAGATCTTTTCCGTCAACCTTAAAACAGGCTGTACATCCTTTGCAAAATTCTACTTTTTGATCTATCAGATTAATTATTTCTAATTTTGCTTTAGAGTCCGACTGTTTTATTCCTTTTATTAAACTGTCAACCAAAGAAAAAGTGTTCCCTTTTTTACGGTAAGAACCATTAATTATTACATAATTCATTTTTTACTCCTTAAATAAGTCTTTTATGATTATCCTTTTTTTTAATAAAAAATCAAGGTGTTTATATTATATAAAAAATTTTTCTTTTTAATAACAATTTTCATATATAATTAAATAAAAATATGATATATTAGAAATAAATAGTTTCATACGGACTAAAGTGTATGGAAAAAGTCTTTAAAACAAAAAATGAAAACTCAATCGGTATCTGCCTTGGTGCAACTACTTTTTCTTTAGTTGAAATTAAAAAAAGAAATAACCAGTTTGCTATAGAAAAAATAATCATTAAAGAACACGAAGGCGATCCAAAAAATACTCTGTCTCATTATCTTGATGAATATAATATTCACGGGAAATATCTTTGTGTTACAGGCAGAAAATTCAGACACTTCACACATATTCCATCCATAACTGAACCGGAAGCCACAGAACTTGCATATAATTTTATCAATAAAAATAAGGTTGATTATGATGCCATTGTTTCTGCCGGCGGTGAAACATTCATGGTTTATGAAATCGACAAACGCGGCAGGATTTCACGAATAAGCTCAGGAAATAAATGCGCATCAGGCACCGGAGAATTTTTCCAGCAGCAAATTCGCAGGATGAATATTGATATCACTGAAGCAATAAGATTATCAAAAACTTCACAAAAACCTCATCAGCTTTCAGGAAGATGTTCTGTTTTCTGCAAATCAGACTGCACTCATGCTTTAAATAAAGGTGAAAGCATAGCAGATGTAGCAGCAGGGCTTGCAAAAATGATCGCCTGTAAAATCAAAGAGTTATTGGTTAAAATTGGTTCTAAAAAAATCCTGCTGGTTGGTGGAACAACTCAAAATGATGTAGTTGTTGATTTTGTAAAAAAAGATTTTCATACTGTTGATGTGCCAAAAGAAGCTCCTTACTTCGAAGCTTTAGGCGCTGCATTATGGGCAATGAAAGTTAAGCAGGATAAAATACCTGCAAAAACTGAATATTATAAAATCAAAAAATCTTCTTTTGATTTTTTAAGACCTTTATCGGAGTTTACTCATCTCGTTGATTTTAAAGATATCTCTTTTGATAAAGCAAATGAAAATGATGTTTGTATTATCGGACTTGATGTCGGCTCCACTACAACTAAAGCTGTTTTGTATAGAATAAATGATAAAAAAATATTAGCAAGTGTATATTTAAGAACAAATGGTTCACCTATTAATGCTTCAAAACAGTGCTATGATTCTCTATTCAAACAATTAAATAAAACAAAAATAAATATAATTGGTGTCGGCGTAACAGGCAGCGGGCGTTATATAGCCGGTATTCACGCAGATACTGACGGAATTATAAATGAAATAATTGCGCATGCAAAAGCAGCATCATACTTTGATAAAGATGTGGATACGATTTTCGAAATAGGCGGACAGGATGCAAAATATACATTTCTGACAAACTCAGTTGCATCTGATTATGCAATGAATGAAGCATGCTCTGCCGGAACAGGCAGTTTCTTGGAAGAGTCCGCATACGAATCCCTTGGTGTAAAAATGGAAGATATAGCAAATATTGCGCTAAAAGCAAAAAATCCTCCAAATTTCAGTGATCAATGCGCAGCATTTATTTCTTCTGATATTAATACTGCATTTCAGGAAGGTATTAGTAAAGAAAATATTATAGCCGGACTGGTGTATTCTATATGTATAAATTATATAAACCGTGTAAAAGGATTTAGACAGGTTGGTGATAAAATATTCATGCAGGGAGGAGTATGCTATAACAAAGCTGTTCCTGTAGCAATGGCAGGGTTAACAGGGAAAAAAATAATTGTGCCTCCTCATCCTGGGCTTATGGGCGCATATGGTGTGGCAATGGAACTTGCCAATATGATAGACCTCGGTTTGATTAATAAAAAAAGTTATAATTTAAAAGAATTATCAGAACGTGAAGTTAAATACGGAAAATCATTTGTCTGCAATGGAGGTAAAGAAAAATGTGATATTAAATGTGAAATCAGTATGATCCATATTGCTGATAAAAAAATACCTTTTGGCGGCGCATGCAACAAATATTACAATATGATACATAATTTAAAATATAATGTTGATGATCTGGAGCATGTAAAAACAAGACGGGAACTGGTTTTTAATAAATTTATAAAATTAAATCCGGATATTAATATGGATGCTCCTGTTATCGGAATAAATAAGTCATTTCAGGTTCATTCATTTTATCCAATGTTTTTTAATTTCTTTAATGAACTTGGATGTAAAGTTGTAACTCCTGATGAAGTTGATGAAACCGGCATATCAATGGGAATGACTAGTTTTTGTTTATCCGGTCAGATAGCTCTCGGTATGTTTAAAAACCTTTTGTCAAAAAATCCGGATTATATATTCATGCCTCAAATCATGGAAATAAATGTATCAAAACAGGAAAAATACAGAAAAGAATATCAGACTGTCTGTATGTTTATACAGGGTGAGCCATTCTATCAAAAAGCAACTTTTTTAAAAAATTCAAAAAACCCTCCAAAAATACTTGCTCCGGCTTTAAACTTTATGAAAGGTCTTGACTCCCAGGAAAATGAGTTTATAAAAATTGCTAAAGACCTTGGTTTTGCTGAATCAAAAGCAAAAAATGCTTATTCGTATGCATGTCAAAAACAGTTTGATTCTATTAAAGCAATGAAAAAACAAGGCAGAATTATTCTAAAAAATCTGGAAAAAAATCCGGATAAAATTGCTGTTGTTTTATTCGGAAGACCTTACAATGCTTTTACTCCTGAAGCAAATAAAGGAATACCTTCCAAGTTTGCTTCACGTGGAATTGAGATTATACCTTTTGACTTTTTAGAATACGAGAAAGAAGAAAACTATAAAGACACTTACTGGGAGATGGGGCAGAGAATTATTAAAGCTGCAAAAATTGTAAAAAGACATCCTCAATTATACGGCTGTTATTTAACAAACTTTTTATGTGCATTAGATTCTATAATGGTTCAGCATTTCAGAGATCTAATGGGAGCCAAACCATCATTAACAATAGAAGTTGACGAACATACTGCAGATGCAGGTGTAAATACAAGAATAGAAGCTTTTTTAGATGTTGTAAAAAATTTCCGGAAAATAAATAAAATAATCACTGAGCCGGATACTACTTTTAAAAAAGCAAAAGTTGAAGTAGATCAAATAGGTAATACCTGGTATATAGACTCTAATGGAGAGAAGTTTTCTTTTAAGGATAAAAAAGTAAAAGTTCTTGTGCCGTCAATGGGTGATTTATTTAACCGGGGTGCTGCTGCTGCTTTTAGACACATGGGATGGAATACAGAAGCATTGCCTAAATGCGACAGAGAAGCTCTTGATTTGGGAAGATCAATAACAACAAATAAAGAATGCCTTCCAATAATTAATATAATTGGAGAATTATTAAAATATATTAAACACAATAAAAATCCTGATGAAAAAATTGCAATGTTCTGCGTTTCAGCCGGAGGGTGCTGCAGGGTTGGACAATATGAAATACTTCTAAACAGAACAATAGAAAAATTAAACCTTAAAAATGTTGCAGTAGTAACTCTGGAAAATGACAGCAGTTATGCCGGCTTGGGTATAGGTTTTCGTATTGATATGCTTCGAATACTGTTTGCAACTGATATATTGGATGATATAAGATCTGCAATAAAAGCAATGGCAATCGATAAAGAAGAAGGCATGAGAATATTTAATGAAGAAACACAAAAAATTATTGGATCAATAGATAAAACCAACAAATTATCTTTTTATAAACAACTAAAAGAAAGCGCTAAAAGATTTTCTAAAATTAAATTAGTACAGCCAATAAATACTGCAAAATATATTGGTATTGTTGGAGAAATATTTGTACGCAGGGATCATTTCAGTCTTATGGGAATCCCGGAAAAACTTGCTGAACACGGGTTTGTTATGCTTGATGCTCCTGTTATGGAATGGATTAAATATACTGACTTTTTAAGAAATATTAAAATGTTTGAAACAAAAACAACTTTTATCGGCAATATCGAATCCCTATTATCCGGATTAATACAAAACTCTACTGAAAAAAAAATTAAAAAAATTCTGGTAAAATCCGGACTTTATGAATACGAATTAATTGATATTAAAAAATATATGAATCATTCAAAACACATTTTCCCATGGACATTAACCGGAGAACCCGGTTTATCCACAGGTGCTTCTCTTTATCATTTAATAGATAAATACTGCGGTGTAATAAATGTTGGTCCTTTTGGCTGCATGAACTCAAGAATGACAGAAGCTGTTGCAACCTGTGAAATGACATGCTCCGGTAAAGAAGAGGCTTCAAAAAAAGCAAAAAATAACATTGATATTTCAAATATAAAAGAAAATATTGATAACCTGCCTTTTTTAAACATCGAGTTAGACGGAAATCCATTTTCCCAAATATTAGAAGCAAGACTGGAAATTTTTATGCTTCAAGCGGAAAGACTATATAATGAAATGAACGGGAAATATTTAAATTAACTGAAAATTTGTAAAAGTTTTAAAAAACTCCTTGATTATTATTAAAAAAACTATAAAATTATAGTCATTAAAAAAATAAATAATTTATAAGGAAAAGTGTATGAAACTAAATTCAATTTCTTATTTTCACAACCAATTTATTCCATTTAAGTTCTGCAGACACACATTAGCTGCAGGACAAAACAAATCACCTCAGGTGAGCTGGAATGATTATCCGGCTAATACAAAATCATTTGTATTAACAATGATTGATCGACATCCAAAGGCAAAAGGGAAAATTCATTGGCTTTTATCCGATATTCCAAGAAGCATTAATAAAATCCCTGAAGGCGCTTCTAATTCAAGTAAAATGCCTGCAGGTATAAAAGAATTACCTAATGCATACGGACAAAGTGGTTATGATGGGCCTGAACCTCCAAAAGGTGATGCAAAACATAATTATGAAATTATTGTATATGCTTTAAATACTGAAAAAAGCGGACTAAACAGCCAAATTGATGAAAAGAAATTGCTTAATAAAATCAAATCAAATATTGTTGCTCAGGCAAGTTTTATAGGATATTTTAATTATTAATTTTTTAATTAAGAAATAAAAAAAGACTGTTCTTAATAATTAAAGGACAGTCTTTTTACTATATTTACATTGAAAAACAATTCTTATTTTAATACCAAATTACACCCCCTGTTTTAAGAAAAAAAAATTGATTTCTTTTGTATTAGATTTTATAATTCACTCTTACTTATTACACAGGACTAGATCAAGGGGCTAAAGCCACTTGTTTCCAAAAAAAAAGAATACACAAACCGGAGTCATATATGAAAAAAATTATTGTCATCTTTTATCTGTTGTTTCTCATTATACTTTTATTAAACGGTACTGCTTCTAATTATGGGATTGTTACATCAAAAAAAGGCCTTATTTTAAGGTCAAGCTCAACAACTAATTCAAAAAAAATCACAACAATTCCATACAATGCAAAAGTACAAATTATTATTAAAGATGGCCCAAAAGACAATATTTATGGAATATCTTCTAAATGGTACAAAGTAAAATATAAAAATAAAACAGGTTGGGTATTTGGCGGTTTTATAAAAACAACAGGAACCGGTAATGAAACATATGATCTTAAAAAAATAACAGGTAAATATAAATTTAATTATGGTCAATTTGACCCAATATTGATTCTAAATAAAAACAATACATTCTCAATGACTTTAAATGTTTGTACAGGAATGCTTAAAGTATCCGGTAAATATCAATACGAAAATGATACAATAACTGCTAAAGTTAATAGCTGCCAGGAATGTCTTGGCTTTGCCGGCATTGAAGGAATGAAAATAATATTTAAAATAATTTCAAATAATAAATTAATTGTTGAAAATGAATTATATAGATATCAAAACGGCCAGAAATTCGGTTTTTGCGCTCCAAATAAAGGAGATGTCTTTAGAAAATAATTTTTTAATTCTTCATTTTCTTCATTTTATCAATCATTTCATTCTATTGACAGATAAATACTAAAAAAATAAAAGTTACACTTGCAATTCACATATCAATCAATTATAAATTAATAAAATAATCATAAGGATCATGATATGGGCGGTTTCTTTGGTGTTGCTTCAAAAAAAGATTGTATAAAATATCTTTTTTACGGAACTGATTATCACAGTCATCTGGGTACAAAAAGAGGCGGACTATCCGTCTTTAATAAAAATGATGGATTTCTCAGATTTATACATGACATAACAAATTCTCAATTTAAAAGTAAATTCGTTGATGATATAAATAAATTACATGGTAAAAATGGTATTGGAGTTATTAGTGACTATGAAGATCAGCCTTTAATAGTCGGTTCTCATCTTGGTGTTTATTCTATCGCTACTGTTGGTGTAATTAAAAATTTATCAGAATTAGCTCTTAAAGCATTTGAAATAAAAACTACCCACTTTTCTGAAATGAGCGGAAATGAAATTAATCCGACAGAATTAGTTGCAACATTAATAAACCAGGGAAAAACATTTGAAGAAGGAATTAAAAATGCTCAGGAGCTGATAGAAGGTTCCTGCTCAATTTTAATACTTAATGAAAATGGTATTTATGCCGCGCGAGATTTATATGGAAGAACTCCGGTAATAATTGGTAAAAATAAAGAAAGCATTGCTATAACAATGGAAACAGCTGCTTTCCCAAATTTAGACTACGAAACTTTTTATGAATTGGGACCAGGTGAATGTGTATTTGTAAATGCAGAAGGCATTGAAAATAGAATCCTGCAAAGAAATAAATTGCAGATTTGTGCTTTTTTATGGGTATATTACGGATATCCTTCTTCAACTTATGAAAATAAAAACGTTGAAGAAATGCGTTATAAAAGCGGTGAATTTCTTGCAAAAAACGACAATGTAAAAATTGATTTTGTTGCAGGGATCCCTGACTCCGGTATTGCTCATGCTATTGGATATTCGCATGAAGCAATGGTACCTTATAAAAGACCTTTTGTTAAATACACTCCTTCATGGACTCGAAGTTTTATGCCTCAAAATCAGGAAATAAGAGATGTTATTGCAAGAATGAAATTAATACCAATAAAAGAATTAACAAAAAATTCTAAAATTCTTTTTTGTGATGATTCGATAGTACGAGGAACCCAGCTTAAAGATACATTTAAAAGGCTATACAATTATGGCGCAAAAGAAATTCACATGCGTATTGCCTGTCCTCCTTTATTGTACAGCTGTAAATATCTAAATTTTTCCAGATCCAGATCCGAATTAGATTTAGCTGCACGTAAAGCAATAAAAGAATTAGAAGGAAATAAAATTAATAATATTAAAGAATACTGTAATCCGGATTCAAAGAAACACTGCGCAATGGTAAAATTAATTCAAAAAAAATTGGGATTAACTACATTAAAATATCAAACATTAGAAAATATGATTAAAGCAATTGGTCTTGCTAAAGAAAAAATATGCACTTTTTGCTGGACCGGAGAATAAATTTTTCTTACATGGTACAACAGATGTTTCACCTGTCAAAAAGATTTATAAAAAGTTAAGGAGTTAAAAAATGCCAAAAAGAAATGATATTAAAAAAGTATTAATTATTGGTTCAGGTCCAATTATTATTGGACAGGCATGTGAATTTGATTATTCAGGAACGCAAGCATGTAAAGCATTAAGAAGTCTGGGTTATAAAATTGTTTTAGTTAATTCAAATCCTGCAACTATTATGACTGATCCGGAAATGGCAGACATAACTTATATTGAGCCATTAAATGTTGAAACATTAACAAATATTATTGATAAAGAAAGACCGGATGCGTTGCTTCCTAACCTTGGAGGACAATCCGGATTAAACCTTTCTTCAGAATTAGCAAAAAAAGGAATATTAGATAAATATAAAGTAAAAGTTATAGGTGTTAATATTGATGCAATAAAACGAGGTGAAGACAGAACTGAATTTAAAAAAACTATGGAAAAGCTAGAGATAGAAATGCCTAAAAGTAAAGCTGTATACAATGTTGAAGATGCAGAAAAAATAGCAGTTGAGCTTGGGTACCCTCTTGTTATAAGACCGGCTTATACTATGGGAGGTACAGGCGGCGGCCATGTTTATAATGTTGAAGAACTGCGAATTATTGCAGCAAGAGGTCTTGCAGCAAGTCTTGTAGGGCAAATCCTTGTGGAAGAATCCGTTATTGGCTGGGAAGAGTTGGAGTTGGAAGTTGTTAGAGACGCAAAAAATCAACTGATAACAGTATGCTTTATAGAAAATGTAGATGCAATGGGAGTACATACAGGAGATTCTTTTTGTACTGCTCCAATGCTTACAATCAGCCCAGAACTGCAAAAAAAACTTCAAAAAATGTCATATGATGTTGTTGAAGCAATTGAAGTAATTGGCGGAACAAATATTCAATTTGCTCATGATCCAAAAACAGGTAGAATAGTAATCATTGAAATAAATCCACGAACATCAAGATCCTCTGCCCTGGCATCAAAAGCTACCGGATTTCCAATTGCATTAATTTCTTCTAAACTTGCCGGAGGATTAACAATGGATGAAATACCATACTGGCGGGATGGAACTCTTGAAAAATATACTCCCGGCGGGGATTATGTTGTAGTCAAATTTGCAAGATGGGCTTTTGAAAAATTTAAAGGCGTTGAAGATAAGCTTGGTACTCAAATGAGAGCTGTTGGTGAAGTAATGAGTATTGGTAAAAATTTTAAAGAATCTTTCCTAAAAGCAATCCGTTCATTAGAAACAAAACGATATGGACTGGGTTTTGCTAAAAATTTTAATGATAAATCATTAGATGAATTATTTGAGTTGTTAAATTTTCCTTCAAGTGAACGTTACTTTATAATATATGAAGCTCTAAGAAAAGGTGCTGACATTAACGACTTATTTAATAAAACTCATATTAAAGCATGGTTTTTAGAACAAATAAAAGAACTTGTTGAGCTTGAAGAAAAAATATTAAAATATAAAAATAAGGAGCTGCCGGATGACCTTTTAATTCAAGCAAAAAAAGATGGATTCTCGGATAAATATTTATCTATGCTAATTAATAAGCCGGAAAAAAAGATAAGAGAAAAACGAATCTCACTGGGAATGAATCAGCGATGGGATGCTGTACCTGTAAGCGGAGTAGAAAACACCGGCTATTATTATTCAACATACAATGCTCCGGATAAAGTAGGTACAACTAATAATAAAAAAGTAATGATACTCGGTGGAGGTCCTAATAGAATTGGACAGGGTATCGAATTTGATTACTGTTGCGTACATGCGGTTTTTGCTTTAAAAGCTGCCGGATATGAAACAATAATGGTTAACTGTAATCCCGAAACTGTATCTACTGATTATGATACTGCTGATAAATTATATTTTGAACCATTGA
>CAZYID010000137.1:0-9858 GCA_964646595.1 uncultured Spirochaetales bacterium
TTTTTAATCTTTTTTCAACCATCTGATTTCTGACTTTTTCTTCTTCAGTAATTCTACCAACCTCATCATGCTCATCACTGTCTACCATTACAATTCCATTCCCATACCCTGGTATTCCTCTTGGAGAAATACCGTTTTTAGTAAGCTTATATCGTTTATAATTTTTATCAGTTTTAATAATATTTGTTTCATTATTAATGTTAAAATTTATTTTTTGAATATTATAAAAAGAATCAAGAAAATACTGATCTGTAAGAATAATAACAGGCACCTGATATTTATCCGCCAGATTAAATGCCATGCTTGTTAAATAAACAGTACTTTCAATATCATAGCAGGCTAAAAGAATTCTGGGAAATTCACCATGTCCTGAATATAATGCAAGCTCCAGATCACCCTGTTCAGTCCTGGTCGGGAGACCTGTTGCAGGACCAGGTCTTTGCGCCAAATGTATTACTATTGGGGTTTCAATAATTCCAGATAAGCTTATTCCTTCTCCCATCAATGCAAAACCACCACCTGAGGTTGTTACTAAAGCTCTTGCTCCAGCATACCATGCTCCAAGTCCCATATTAATTGCTGCTATTTCATCTTCTGCCTGCTCAACAACTACTTCCATTTCCTTTGAATGTTCAGAAAGAAAAGTTAACACTCCTGTGGATGGAGACATAGGATAAGAAGAAATAAAATTGCAGTTCCCGGCTAAAGCCCCGTAACCAACAGCTTCACTGCCATTTAAAAAATAATTATTTGATACGCTTGTATTACTCTTAATATTAATTTGTACTAAACTCTCTTTATACAATCTTTCCCCAAGTTCATACCCTTTTATTGCAGATTGAATATTATTAGCAATTACATCTTTCCCTTTTTTCCTAAATTTATAAATTAAATAATCTTTTAATATTTTACTATTGCCTTTAAATAAAGCAAATACTACACCGCAAGCAATAACATTTGCATATATTGCATTGCCAATTTCTTTAGCAAATTTTAAAAAAGGAATATCAATTATTTCATAGTTCCCTTTAATTATTTCTTTATCACCGATTATAATAATGTTACTATTTATTCTTTCTTTTACATGATTAATTGCTTTGTCATCTAATGGAATTAATAAATCAATCCTTTTTATCATTGCTTTTACATTTTTATTTGACACTCTAATTTGTATAGAATTACTTCCGCCTTTTATTCGAGACATATATTCTTTTGTTGAAAAGACATTTAATCCTGATTTTTTTAAAATGTTTACTAAAATTGATTCAATAGTTTTTATACCCTGACCAGCTTCACCGCACAAAACAATTGAAACTTCATTATAAAAAATATTTTTTTTATTATGCATTTTTTATTCCTTTAATATTATTAATTATCATTAGAAATAAAGTAATAGCCAATTTGGTGTTTTTGGGTATTATAGTTTGAGCTGTGTAGTATGACATAAAAATTTTTTTAAAAAACATGCTTAAAAAAGTCCAAATATCGAAACAAAATGCCATTCAACAGATAATGAACTTGAAAAATGCGATGAATTTTAATAAAAAAAACACAGTCCTTGCGTTAAAAAAACTTTAATAAAAAAGTAATCAGCAGGACTTTAGCCAACTTAAAGCTTCATCAGGATCTCCAAAATGCTTCATCATAATGGGTGCTTTTATTTCTTCTTCATTATGAGCTTTCTTCATAGACATTTGTCCTAGTACTTTTTCGGGTTGGACAAAAGCAACATATTTAAGTCCCAGTTCTATTACTTTTGGGAACCATTCTTCTTTTATATATTCTGTCATTCCAACATCATAAACCGGTATCAAACGTAAATCAATATAAGCTTTTTTTATTTTGTAATTTTCAATTAGTTCATACTCGTATTCAACTACTTCTTTAAAAACCTGAAATTTTATATACTTTAAAAATTTTACTGTAAATGCATTTAATTCTTTATTATATTTAAGTTCAACATATTCATTAATCAAATCGTTCATTTTATTATTGCTCCTTGATTTTAATTATTAATTAATTAGAACAAATTACATTTTAATATTCACTAAAAATTTATAATCTCTAAAAAAACATTTAATTAAAAATGTGTTTCGGATTTCCACCAGCCGTGTAAATTACAATGCTGTACAATAGTAACTTTTAATCCTAATGTTTTAATATGAAATACACTTGAAGCCCAGGCAGATGGAGTTAACATAACTCTTGATACATACTTGTCATCAATATAGCAATCAATAAATTCTATTAAATGCTCAGCTGTCATAGGATGTAGTATTTCTCCAATTCTTACTATTATATCAGTGCAGGATTCTTCCGGTATAATCCCGCATTCTTTAATTACTTTAATAGATGGAATATGTTTTGGTGCTGCTTCTTTGCTTTTTTCTTCTGATTCAGCAAAAATACTGTTATTTTGTGCAAATTGTGTTTTTGAAGCAAAACAAACAGGGCAATTTTCCGGAACATCATTAAATTCAATATGGCCGCATACTTTACAAATAAAAATATTCATAATTACTCCTTTTTTTTAATTATTATTAAATTATAAAACTAATATAAATTTTTGCAATTTTTTTATCAAAATAAAAAAATATTTTTTTATTCCACACACGTTAAATATAATTTTTTTTACAAATAAAAAGCTTTAAAAATATTCTAAAAAGGAATATATTTATCCTTACTTTAATAATACATATAAATTAAAATTGAATATTATAATCGAACAAATATTATTATTTATAAATCTTTTTCTCTGGGGATTTTACTGCATCCTTTTATATTTTAACTCATCAAAAAAAATAATATTTATCCCTCTTTTTTTTCATTTAGTATTAATTGTTTTTAGAACTATTATTGTCAAACATGCACCGTTTTCAAATTTATATGAATCATTAATTTTTTTCAGTTTTATATTTGCCATAAAAATAATGTTAACAAATATAAAAGAAAAAAAAATCTTTTCCCTTCTAATATTACCCATAATTACATCACTAATAATTGGAGCAATTCTACCTTATTCATTTAAAGAACCAAATGCTTTAATTCCGGTATTAAATTCTATCTGGATGTTTATTCATGTGCCTTCCTTTTTTATTGGATATGTTTCTTTAACATTTGCTTTTATAATCTCAATAATTGGATATTTTAATAAAAATGATTTAAATGATTTAATTGACAATGAAATTAAATTAAGTTTTTTCTTTGTTGCATTTGGAATAATTACAGGAGCTTTTTGGGCGGAACAAAGCTGGACAATCTTCTGGAACTGGGACCCAAAAGAAACATGGGCACTAATTTTGTGGCTGTCTTTACTTGCAGTACTACATGTAAAAAACAAACAAATTAAAAAAGTGTTTATTATTATATCATTCTTAATAATGTTATTTACTTATTTTGGAATAATGTTTTTAATCCCGGGATTACACAGCTATTTGTAAAAATTTATTTTAATAAAATTACCTAAAAAAATACAAAATAATCCTTGACTGATATAGTTGCTTATGCTATAGTTGTTATAGCAACTATACTTAAAAAGGATATCTTATGACAAAAAAATTTTTAAATATCATTATTTTAATTTTAATGATAGCAAATGGCTTGTTTTTTATAACCAATATTTATGTTTTAGGAAATAGAGAAGAAGCAATAAAAATGCATGAAGATCTGGCACCTAATACAAATGCTCTAATGGCAAATATAAAAGTTTTAAATGTATTTTTTGTTGGACTACTTTTTATAATTTCAGCTTATGGTATTATACGTAAAAAATATAATTATGCTATAGCCGGGATAATAGCTACTATTCTATTTATTGGATTATATATTTTCCAGATTATTATATGGGCTAAAACACATCCAAAAATATGGATAAGTTTTATAATATTTGGCAGCCTTAGTGTAATTTTTGGAATTTATTCCTGGTTAAATTGGAAAAAAAGAAAACTTTAAAAAAAAAGGAGACAAAAATGAATGGACATCCATTAGAAATTATTCAAAAACTAGACAATGATCTCTATGAACATATAACAAAAACTAGAGAAATGACTTTTAAAAAAGGAGCATTATCATCTAAAACAAAATTACTTATTGCTATTGCTTTAGATGCTTCTAAAGGAGCACAAGACGGAGTAAAAAGTCTTGTTAACCAAGCATTAAAAACAGGTGCAACAAAAGATGAAATTATGGAAGTTGTTAGAGTTGCAAATTATATATCCGGTGCTTCCAGTGTATATCCTTCAGCCTGTGCTCTAAAAGAAATTTTTTAAATACTTAAGGAAAAATTTATCTTGAAATATAATTAAATGTAGTATAGATTTCACTAGAGTCATTTTAATACTCATTTTTTATATTTCAGGATAAATAATGTCAAATTTTGAACTAGAAAATTCTATAGGCAGTTTACTTAGTAAAACCAAATGGTATCTTAATACATATTTTAATAAAATGATTAAAGAAAACAAGTTAGACATAACTACAGAACAATGGGTATTATTAATAATTATTTCTAAAACTCCTGGAATAAGTCAGACTGAAATTGCTAAAAAAGGATTGAAAGATAAAACAAATGTCACAAGAATGCTTGATGTACTTGAAAGGAATGGTTATCTTACTCGTAAAAAGGATAAACTTGATCGTAGAATATATAGAATTTTTCTTACAAAAAAAGGAGAGGATATATTAAATAAGATATATCCTATTGTTTATACAGTCAATAAAGAAAGCTGCAAAAATTTAAAAGATAAAGAATTAACTGATTTAAAAAATTACTTAACTACAATCTGCAATACAATTAAAAAAAATATTTAAAAAAATTCTTATTTCCTATTCTGATAATTCACTTACAAGCTTATTTGTGTCCCTTAGCCTTGAAGACAGAGTCTTTGTCAAATTTGATAAAAGCATTATAGCAATATTAGGCGACTTTTTTACAAGACGGTTGAAATTTTTTATTGAAAGACACCAGCATACCAATTCATCTTTTGCAATTACACTGGCAGAACGTGGTTTTTCTTCAAGAAGAGCCATTTCACCAAAAAAAGCACCCGGAAAAAGGGTCTGCACTCTTTTAAACCTATCTTTCCCAGGAATATCAATAATTATATCAGCAATTCCATTTATAATAAGATAACAATTTTCCCCCTTTTGTCTCTGTTTAAATATTTTTGCACCTTGTTTAAAAACCTTTTTTATCAAAAACTTTTCAACAATCTTAAGCTCCTGAGTTTTTAATCCTGTAAAAAGTTCCATTTGCTTTAATGTTAGTTCAACATTTTGTTTAGCTATTTTCCCGTATTTATTGATCAGACCTCTTTCACAATATTCCATAGCTACATCTTTATCATTAAAAAAAATAAGAACCTGTTCATTTATCCTGGTTGCCTCCTGCATAAACAGATGAAATACAGGATGCGAAGCATCAAAATTAGCAAGTATTACCTTTACATTTTTATTATGTGCACTAATTATAAGACCGGTTACTATTTTTATTGCTGTAACATCCATATCCTTAATCCGCTTCATGTCAAGTATTATGTATTCAGCACCTTCATCAAATCTTTTTTCTACTTCATTTTCAAGAAAATCCGCTGCTCCAAAAAAAAGCGTTCCCTCAAGTTCAAAAATGATTATCTTACTTCCATGAGTATTAAGTGTTCTAAGATTGCCCATGCTCCAGCGTAATTTAGAGCGATATGTAGAGCCATTATATGTTTTACGAATAATGGACTTGCTCATCTGAAGAATAAAAAGAATTATAGAAACAAAAATACCAATAACAACAGCTGTAATAATATTAAAAACAACAGCAGTGAAAGTAACAAGAATTATAATAATAAGAGAAACTGCAACCTTTTCCTTCAACTTTCCTTTAAGCTTAAAAAATTGATACACCAGTCTGAGACTCCACTTGTCAAATATCTGAAAAGCTACTACAATTATTATTCCTGCCATAACAGGTCTAGGGATCATTCCAATTCCTTTAGGAAGAAAAAGTATAATAAGAAATATTGTAAGACTATGCACAACACTTGAAATCCTGGTTCTACCTCCGGCAGTATAATTAACAGTACTTCTTGAAACATATCCGGCGCCTGCTATCCCGCCGAACCCCCCGGATATTAAATTACCAATACCCTGTCCAAAGATCTCTTTACGAACATTAAAACGAGACTTAAAATGATTTTTCATAACCTGAGAGGCCATTAAAGAATCAATAGAACTTAATATTGCAATACTAAATCCGGCAGAAAAAAGAATAGGCATAATTCTGCTGATTTCTGATCCTTTAATAATATCTTTAAATCCAAAGATATACTTTAAAGACGGGATCCCGGACTGGATATGTCCAAATGTTGGATTTAACTGACTTATATAACCAAGCTTCCACATCAAATAGTATAATCCTGTTCCAAAAACAAGCCCAATAATCATACCATTTATTTTCTTTATAAATTTTGTTGATACTAATATGAATACTATTGTAAAACAACTGATAATTACTGTTGTTGGTTTTATTAAATGAAAATTTTTAAATATATCAAAAACAGAACTGCTCATTGGAATACCAAGGAATTCCCATATCTGATCCATAATTATTAATATTGCAGTACCATTAAGAAAACCGGCAATTACAGTATAAGGAATAAATGTTAATAACCTTTCTGCATGTAAAACACTAAATAATATTTGAATAACACCTGCAAGAGAAACAATAAAAAAGACATATACAAGCAAAGTTGATATATCCCCTGGATTATTAATAGAAAGTTTAAGATGTACTGTGAGCTGAACCATAACAGTGCTGAGAATTAAAGCTAGAGGTGCTTTTGGTCCGGTAATTACTCCTGGAGATCCCCCAAACAAAGATGCAAAAATTCCAGCAATTATTGAACAAAGCATACCTGCTAAAATTCCATGAGCATGATACTCAGGTCCTAAAGATGAAAAAGCAATAAGACCAAAAGCTATATTTCCAGGAAGCGAAATAATTGCAGTTACAAATCCTCCTGTAATATCTCCTGTAACTCTTTTCAATAAAGATTTTTCCAAAATTCTATCCCTAATCAGGTTTTACCCGTAATTTTATCAATATTATGAATTGTTTTATAATAAAACAAACATGCCTTGATAAAAAATCTTATAATTCTATAATTTAAAAGTCAATAAAAATTCTGTTAGGGGAATTTAATTTAAAAAAATAATTATTATTTCTATTTTATTCATATTCTTAAAGCCCTACAGGATCAAAGTTTTTTTAATCCTTCTGATTCAAATTAAAAAAAATACCATTTAAATAAATAGAATTAAACAAAAAACAATGCAATTAAAACGATTATTTATTTTTTTCTCTATCATATTAATATTAAATTTTTAATATTATTTAGATAATATCATATCTGTTAAAATGGAATAAGTTAAACTTAAATTCTTGTAGAGAACTCTAATATCAAGCTCTGTCCCCAATTTATATTTTTATATTACCTAAATCCTTTTTTTTTGTTATATATACAAAATAAAAGGTAAAAAATAATGCTTTCCATAATTCAATTAACAAAAACTTTTGGTTCAAGAACACTTTTTGACAACATCAATTTTCAAATAAATCCCGGCGAAAAAATTGGTCTTATCGGCAGAAATGGAAACGGGAAAACAACTCTCTTTAAAATAATAACAGGAGAAGAAGATTTTGATTATGGAAAAATAAATAAAAGTAAAAATTATAAAATTGGATATGTTAGTCAGCATCTAAACTTTATTAAAGACACCGTGCGTGAAGAAGGCTCTCTTGGATTACCTAAAAACAATCAGCACGATCTATGGCTGCTTGAAAAATATTTATTTGGACTTGGATTTGATAATGACATGCTTAATCTACATCCTAAAAAATTATCCGGAGGGTTTCAAATACGCCTAAATCTTGTTAAAGCGTTACTTGAAAATCCTGACCTTTTACTATTAGACGAACCCACTAATTACCTTGATATAACTTCTATTCGATGGTTGATTCAATTTTTAAAAACATGGAAGGGAGATTTGTTTTTAATAACACATGATAGAAGTTTCATGGATGAAATAGTTACTCATACTATGATAATTCATAGAAATAAAATAAAAAAAATAACAGGTAAAACAGATAAATTATATGAACAAATTGCACAGGAAGAAGAAGTTTATGAAAGACAAAGAATAAATGATGAAAAAAAAGAAAAAAACGTAAAAATATTTATTAGCCGCTTTCGAGCTAAAGCAAGACTTGCAGGTATGGTTCAATCTAGAATTAAAGAGCTTGAAAAAAAAGAAAAAAAAGACAAGCTTAATAAAATAAAACTATTGGATTTTCAATTTAAATATCATGAATTTAAAGCTCAAATTTTATTACAGATAAACAACCTTAAATATTCTTATGATCAGGAAATAGAATTATTAAAAGGAGTTTCATTCAACATACATAAAAATGACCGAATTGCTGTTGTTGGGCCTAATGGAAAAGGCAAATCCACATTACTAAAAATTTTAACTGAAAAACTACACCTCCAATCAGGAGAGATTAAAAAACATAATAATTTAAAAATTGGATATTATGCACAAACAAATGATATTGATTTACATGATGAACATACAGTAGAAGAAGAAATTGCTCTTGAAAATACTGATAATGACGGTCAAACAATTAGAGGAATTTGCGGAGCAATGTTATTTGAACAGGATGATGCATTAAAAAAAATTAAAATATTAAGCGGTGGAGAAAAAAGCAGAGTCTTATTGGGAAAAATTTTGGTAAACCCGGTAAATTTATTAATCCTTGATGAACCAACCAACCACCTGGACATGGAAGCATGTGATGCTTTATTATCTGCAATAGATAATTTTGATGGAGCAGTATTATTTGTAACACATAATGAATTATTTTTAAATATGCTTGCAAATAGATTAATTGTTTTCGATAATAATCAGGTAAAAGTCTTTGAAGGAACTTATCATGAGTTTGTAAGTAAAATTGGATGGAATACAGAAAAAGAATCACAACAAAATAATAAAAAATCAAACACAATAATAAATAAAAAAGAACTAAGGAAAAAACGGGTAATAATATTAGAAGAAAAATCAAAAATAGTGAAACCTCTTGAGAACAAATATCATAAATTAGAAAAAACAATAAAACAGCATGAAGATGAACTTTCACACTGTGAACAAGAAATAATAGAAGCTTCAAAAGAAAAAAATGGAACCAGAATAGAATCTTTATCAAAAAAAAGCCACAAATTAGAGAAAGAAATATCAAAGCATTATAAAGAATTAGAAATTATTATGGAACAATTTGAAAATGCATCAAAAATAATTGAAGCAAAATTAGCTGACCTGGAATTATAATAAAATTTTTAGCTCTGTCCCCATATTAAATATAATATAAATTAATTCGGTCGACAATATCATAAATGTTTTTTAAAATATAATACAATCCTCCATATTTATAATCATCTGCATCTCTTACCATCTTTGCTTTTACCGGATTATTAGATATGTAATTAAACGTATCAATAAACTGTTTTATATCGTTAATTATTTTACTCCAATATCTGCCTCCCCATGTATGTCCTTTTAATTTATTGATTTTATTATAATACTTTGCGAAAACAGACAAAATCCATTGCATAATCCTTGGTAAAGATTTATCATTATGCGGATAAATGATGAAATGAATATGATTATTCATAATTACAAAATTATACAATGAAAATTTGTACTTCTTTTTTGATCTTTTTACTATATTCATAAATAATTTCTTAATTTCATCTGGTTCGAATATATGTTCTCCTCTATTTATTTTAGCAGAAACATGATATTTTGCTCCTTTTT
>CAZYID010000138.1:0-1229 GCA_964646595.1 uncultured Spirochaetales bacterium
GACTAAACGAGACTCGCAGCATAGTTGCATTATGTGAGAATCGAGCGCAGGAGTAAATACTTATCAGGGCAAAAAATACAAGTTTCAAGCCAAGAGCTTGTGAGAAATGCGGGTTAATAATTTTTTACATATTTAGCTGTATTCATCGCTGAATCATAATTGTAATTACCGACTATTTTATAATCCCTGCTGCCATATGATTGACCATTTGTACAATCATAATATTTATCATCATATTTAACAATTGCATGAGTAGTTGAGCTGTCAATTTGAACAACAACTAATTCTGAATCATAACCTTTTTGGTATTTCATTATTCCCATTAATAATAAAGCCTGATCTTCACAATCACCATTTCCATCATCTAAAGTTTCTTGAGGTAATTTCCAATAATCATGATCATCACTTTTATATCTTATATTATTATTGATCCATTCACATGCTTCTTTCATATTGTTGAATTCAGGATCATTAAATTGAAAACTATTATCCGCGGGCATTGAACAAGAATAAAATAATATTATCAAAAGTAAATACAAGTATTTCATTTTAACTCCTAAAGTTAAAAATTCTTATTTTAGCTGCAATAAACTAAAATACTAATTTGCTGCAGCTAAATATTTTACTTGTTAAATGTTTAAAACATACTTATGATAATAAACCTAAAAAAATAGCAGCAATAATTGTACCAATAATTAAAATACCTTTATAACTAGTTTAATATAAATAAATTAGGTGATTTTCTTGAGAGTGAGCTTCAATTAAGAACTTATGCAAAATGCATATTTAAATTATATAATAAAAAAGTTAACTTATTATATAATAAGCATTTACAAGAATAATAAATAAAACATTATGAATTTTGCATAACCATAATATTTTTTTAAATAAAGCAACAACAATAATAATAAATAAACATATTATATTTTATTCTTTAAAATCTTATGAGTTATAAAAAATATAATTCTTGATTTTACTGGAAGAATGTATAAAATTCTTAGAAAATATACAAAAATATAGCAAAAATTAGATTTATATGGTAAATTTAATATACAGAGGTATTATAAATCAACTTAAATATGCCGAGATTTATTTTATACTATTAATTATATTCTGAGAGAGGATTTTTGTCCATGGCTAATGAAAACGAGTTAAACATTGATTTAAGTGAAGATTTAAATATAGATGATATATTAAATGAATCAAAAGAAAATGATGATAATCAAGAA
>CAZYID010000138.1:1329-9836 GCA_964646595.1 uncultured Spirochaetales bacterium
GATGATAATCAAGAAAATGAAAACAATCTAGATCAAGAAGAATCTATATCATTTAATGATATAGATGAATTAGATAATGAATTAAATATTGATGATGAAATAGATATTAATGATGATCTAAAATTAGATGAAAATATTGATCTTGATTCAGATTTAGAACTTTCAACTTTTAATAACGATGAAAATTCAAATAATAATTTAGATTTAGATGACACAGTTTTAGATGATATTTCTTTAGACATTGATAATTCAAATGACATTAATAATTCAAATAATATTGATTTAACTGTTGAAGAAAATGATATTAATTTAGAAAATTTGGATTTACAAAAAGATCTAGGTTTAGAAGATAAATTATCAGTCTCTGATGCAGAAGAAGATAATGAATTAAAAGAAAGTGATTTTAACTTTGATCTCTCAGATGATGAAGGCAATCCAATTGGCGAATCAGAGGAAGAATATGGAGTTGATATAAAATCTAAGCCTGAAACAATAAGTTCTTTTGAAATTGAAAAAGATGAACTTGAAGATAAAATTTTTCCTGAACAAGATGAAGAAACTTTAAGAGAAATAGCTGATGATATTGAAAAAGAAATTGAAATTGATGAAATATCAGATCAAAAAGAAGCAATTGCTTCAGGTACAATAATAGATGAAGATATTGACACTAAAGGTTTAATTATTGGAGAAGCAGAATCCGAAGAATTAGATGAAGCAATATCTTTTGATCAAGAATCCGATGAATTACCGGACATCCCTTCTGAGGATCTTGATTTAGATTTAGCTGAATTATCTCAAGAAGATGAATTTGTTGAAGAAATTGAAGATATTGAAGATATTAAAGAAAACCAGGACATGTTAACTGATGATGAAATGAAAATTGATACAACTGATATTGACAAAATCGCTGAAGATCTAGATGAAAAAAATCTTTCTGATGAAATCTCTGATGAATTACCGGATATAACTTCTGAAGCCCTTGATGAAGAAATTTCATCTGATATAATTTCCGATGAATTACCTGAGATCCCTACTGAAGATCTTGATTTAGACTTAGCTGAATTATCTCAAGAAGATGAATTTATTGAAGAAATTGAAGAAATTGAAGATATTGAAGATATTAAAGAAGACCAGGACATGTTATCTGATGATGAAATAAAAATTGATACATCTGAAATTAATGATGATTTATCTGATACAGTTTCTGACGAATTACCTGATATTTCATCAGAAGATCTTGATATTGATCTTACTGAATTAAACGAAGATTTTCAAGAAGAGAAAATCAGCAATGATCAAGAAAACACAATCCCTGAAGATCTTGAAGTTGATCTTTCTGAAGATGAAATTGAATCTATCAGCAATAATTTATCAGAAATTGAAGAAGAAATTGATTTAACAGAAATTGATATTCCTTCAAAATTTGACAGTAAAATAATTGATGATTCATCAGATACTATAATATCCGCAGATGATAATACAGAATCAATTAATATTGATGATAATGATTTAAAAAATATTGAAGAAGATATAATAGATGATGATATATTATTAACTGAAATTGATGATGATTTATCCGATATAGAATCAATTGAAGAGCTTCAAGAAGATACAGGAAGTCTTGATAAAATTGATCTTGATAATATTCCTGAACCAACTTTTTTTGATGAAGAAGCTAAAGAAATTGATTCAATAAGCTTATCATTAGATGAACTTGATAATGTTACAGCAGATGCAAATGAAGAAACAAAAATTGATTTTGATAATACAGATGAATTAAAAAATGAGATCTATGATGATCTAAAAACTGAAATGATTGAAAAAAATGATGTTTCAGACACTCAAAATATAAGTTCATTAAAACAAAATGTTAAAGATGTTCTTGAATATTTAGATCAATTACTGGATGCACTTCCTGAAGAAAAAATAAAAGAATTTGCTGAATCTAAAATATTTGATAAATATAAAAATCTTTTTGAAGAATTAAAAATTAAAAATTAGTAATTATTATCACATAACAAAAAATTAATCATTTTTTTTAAAATATATTTTAGGAAATTAAATAAATTGAGTTTATTAATAAGAGCACTTAGATACAGAGAAAAATATTTGAAAAATCATATTATTGGTTCCTGTTTAGGTTTATTTAAAAGAGTTATCTCATATCTAAATTCTAAAAACAAAAAATCAATAAAAACACTAAATTATTTAGAAATTACAGAGAAAACTTTAAAAGAACTTTTAGATTTACCACTTGATCAACATTCTTCATATCAAAAACTAAATAATATAATCTCTGATAATTTTAATTTTATAAAAAGCGCTTTATTAATTTTTTCTCCGGAAAAAAATAAATTTACAATAATAAGCAGTACAAATCTGGATGATCAAACCAAATCAAAATTATCTTTTGATATAGAATATAATAATATTTTTAAAAAAATGATAAAAGACAAATCTTATGTTTTGTATCCTGACAACAAAGTATTTAAAAAATCAGAAGACATTTTTTCCAATAACGATCTTAATGACAGTGATTTTCAAATGTTTGTTCCTTTTATTTTTTCAGGTCATGTTGTTGGAATATTTTTAGGATTAAAGTTGAATTCTAATTATTATCTTAATAATGAATTAATTACCAACATTAAAAAAGTATGTAATGCTACCGGAAATTTATTATATAATTTAATCCAAAATAATAATGAATAAAAACCTATCTGTAGTTATTGTTGCTGCTGGAGCAAGTACTAGAATAAACAGTAAAACACCAAAGCCTTTCATTAAAATCAATAGTAAGCCAATTTTATGGTATTCTGCCTATTCTTTTAATAAATTAGAATTTGTTGATAACATATTTATTGTAATTTCAAAAAATTGTTTAAATTATTTTAACAAATTTGAAAAAAAATATTTAAATAAAAATAATAAATTTAAAAAATTTATTTTAGGCGGTAAAGAAAGATCAGACTCTGTTTATAATGCATTGCAATATATTAAAACTAATTATAAAATTGATTTCATTGCAATTCACGATGCAGCAAGACCTTTTATAATGCCTGATATAATTTTAAAAACATTTAAAGATGCTATAAAATACGGATCTGCTGCTCCAGGTATACAGCTTGTTGATACTATTAAAAAATGTAATAATGATAATTTTATTACATCACATTTAACTCGTGAAAATTTAATAGCTATTCAAACTCCACAAATATTTAATTTTAACAATTTAATTAATGCATATGAAAAACATTACAAAAAAAATATAAAAATAACAGATGACACAGAAATATATTCAAAATTATATCATAAAATTAAAATTACAAAAGGTGATAAAAACTTACTTAAAATAACATATAAGAAAGATATTGAATTAGCAAAAAAACAATTAAATGGATTTAAAAATATATGGAAGTTAAAATAGGCATTGGATACGATATTCATAAACTAATATTTAATAAAAAGTTAATCATAGGAAATGTTAAAATTCCATATAAAAAAGGGCTTTTAGCACATTCTGACGGTGATGTATTAATTCATTCTATTATTGATGCATTATTAGGTGCTGCAAATCTTGGTGATATTGGAACTCTTTTTCCTGATAATGATCCAAAATATAAAAATATTGATTCAAGTATTTTATTACAAAAAACTTTAAAACTTATTAAAAATAAAAAATATAAAATAAACAATATTGATGCTACAATTATCTGTGAAAAGCCAAAATTAAAAGAATATATCAATCAAATTAAAAAACGATTATCAGAAATCCTTATTATAAATACAGATCAAATTTCTATAAAAGCAAAAACTAAAGAGAAATTGGATTCTGCAGGTAAAGGTAAAGCAGTAGAAGTATATTCTGTCTGTTTGTTAAAAAAAACAAATTAAATTTTAATTTTATTAAACCTGTAAGGTTTTAAAAAACCTGACAGGTGTAAAAATTCACCATATATGATCTTTTATTCCATGTTCTCTCAATAATCTTCTGATATTTAAATTTGAAACTTCATCTAATTTATAAGGAATCTTTTTATATTTAAAAATTGGACATAAATCAGATGCATAATTTATAATAAATTTTGTTTCATTTTTATTATAAACAATTATTTTTACGTATTCAAATGGACACGAAGGATTACCGGTAAAACGTACAACCTTTTTAAATTGTGAAACCAAATATCTTATTTCTTGATTATCATTTATTTCAAAAATATTTTCTGAATCTGTAATAATAATTTTTGAAATATTACGGATATCTAAAAAACTTAATCCGCTATCACAAGAAATTAATATTAATAAAAAGGAAAATAACATTAATACTTTTTTCATCTTTTCCAACTTTTTTATTAAATATTTATTATTTTATTTTTAAAATAATATAATATCATAATATTATATTATTTTAAAAATAAAATATAAAAAAAGTTTAAATTTTTAAATTAAATATGCCAATAAGTATTATAATAGTAAAAATTATTGAAAATTATAGTATTTTATAATACAATATAATTTAACTGGTGGTATTATGAAAAAATATTTAATTTATTTATTATTTATTTTAATTTTAATTCTAATAATCTGCTGCCCTCAAGAATTAACAAAAGGAACAGTATGGGAAGGTGAAATACAAGGAAAATTTGGAGGTTTATCTGATGATAGTGATAATGATTTTGAATTATTTTTCCGTTCAGACAATTCTTTAAAAGCGTATATCACTATAAAAAATAATGGATCAAAATGGACAATAACACTTGAAGGTGATTACACATTATCAAATAATTATGAATTTGAAGCTGAACTTGAAGGAAAAAGCGGAAACTATGATTTTGATTGTGAATTAGATGGTACATTAAATTATTATTCCGGATATGGTGAAGGTGAATATAAAATGAAAATCTCAGGCGGTAATCCTGAAGATGATACTTATGAAAATGACTGGGAATTAACAAAAGTTGGCTCTTGATATAAATAACAATAATTTAAGAAGCCATCTAATTTTTTAGATGGCTTTTTTATATTACTTTGGAGAAATAAATGTTTGATTTTAATAGTAAATCAGTAAATAAAGCAAATATTATAATAAAAAAAATAGCAGCAGATAGATTAACCCCTATAAAAATTTTATCTCAAATGAAAATTGTTACATTACTCGAATCTGCATATATAAAAACAGGAAAAAGCAGATATTCAATAATGGTATTAAAAAATGCTTTTACTATTTATAAAAATAACAATGAATATTTTTTAAAGAATCATAATAATAAAAAATATTTAATTAAAAGAAATAAAAAATGCGATTTTTTATCCCTGTTAAAAGAATTTAGAAAACGAGCACCTGATAATAAAGAATTATATGAATTCCCGCTCCCATTAGGCGGAGTTGGATTTTTAGGTTATGAATATTTTAACGAAATCGAAGAAATAAATTTTAAACATAAAAAAGATGATAGAAATATTTATGAAAGTGCATTCATGTTTGGAAGAACATTTTTAATATTTGATCATTTACATGATGAAGCATTAATTGCTGTAGCAAGTTATGAAGGTGAAACAGTACAAATTGATTTACAAAAAGAATTAAATACTGTTGAAAAAAGATTAAATGAAATAATGGTAGAAGCTTTTGATGATCCGATATTTGAAGAAAAAGAATCTAAAATAATGCATAATCCTAACGATAAACAAGCATATATTGATAAAGTTAATTATATTAAGAATGAAATAATTAAAGGAAACTTATTTCAATGCGTACCTTCCAGAAGAATTATTGTAGAAACAGAATTATCTCCTATAACAGCTTATAGAAATCTTAGAATGAAAAACCCATCACCATATATGTTATATCTTGATTTTGATGATTTTATATTATTTGGAGCATCTCCTGAAGTAATGGTTAAAGTTAAAAATGGAGTAGTAACAGTCCGGCCTATTGCAGGCACCAGAAAAAGAGGAAAAACACAGGAAGAAGATATTCAGTTAGAAAAAGAATTAATGAATGATAAAAAAGAAATTGCTGAACATCTTATGCTGCTTGATTTAGGAAGAAATGACGTTGGTAAAGTTAGTATTGGCGGAACAGTAAAAGTTGTTGAAGAGATGATAATTGAAAGGTATTCAAAAGTCATGCATATTGTAAGTGAAGTTCAGGGAGAACTTGCACCGGGAATGACTACAGAAGATGCTATTAAAGCTACTGTTCCGGCTGGAACAGTAAGCGGAGCACCAAAAATTCAAGCAATAAAAACTATAGATTACTTAGAAGAACAGCGAAGAGGACCTTATGCCGGACTTGTCGGTTATTTTGAAAAAGACGGTTCTTTTGACAGCTGTATAATAATCAGATGTGCTGTTTATAAAAATAATAAAATGTGGATTCAAGCTGGAGGCGGAATTGTATATGATTCTGATCCGGAAATGGAATTTCAGGAAACCGAAAATAAAGCTGCTGCATTAATTACCGCTCTTGGTATAAAATAGAAATAGGAGTAAAACAATGGTATTAATACTGGATAATTATGATTCTTTTACATATAATCTTTATCAAATTTTTTTAAAATTAAATTATAAAATAAAAGTTGTCAGATCTGATAAAATTACTATTGATGAAATAAATAAATTAAATCCTTCTTATATTGTATTATCCCCTGGTCCAGGAACACCGGATGACGCAGGTATATGTATAGAAGTTGTACAAAAACTTAAAGGTAAATACCCTATTTTAGGAGTTTGCCTCGGTCATCAGTCAATTTTAGCAGCTTTTGGCGTACCAATTGTTTCAGCAAAACGAATTGTGCATGGTAAAGTTGAAAAAATAATTCACAATGAAAAAGGAATTTTTAGAAATATACCTAAAGATATTTCAGCAACAAGATATCATTCTCTTGCAGCAAAAAAAAATAAAATTCCGGATAGTTTTACTGTTTCTGCTGAATGCGAAGATGGTGAAGTAATGGCAGTTGAGCATAAAGATTATTGCATTGTCGGATTACAATTTCATCCGGAATCAATTGGCACCAAAGAAGGAGAAAAAATCGTGAAAAATTTTTTAAATTATAAAAGAGAAGCAGTGCCTATTAAAGATTATCTGCAAAAGCTTTTAAATCAAGAAAACTTAACTAAACAAGAAGCGTTTGATTTTATGGATGAATTAACTGAAGGTAATCTTCCTGAAGCTCAAATTGCATCTTTTTTAACATCCATGCAAATTAAAGGTGTTACAGCTGAAGAGCTGGCTGGTTGTGCATCGGTTTTAAAAAAGAAAGCATTCTATTTTCCAAAACCTAAAGATAACGAAAAACGATTGGATACATGCGGCACAGGAGGATCAAAAGCTTCTAAAACATTTAATGTTTCAACTGTTGTTTCAATTCTTGCTGCTGCAGCCGGAGCAAAAACAGTTAAACATGGAAACAGAGCTGCAACATCAAAATCAGGAAGTGCTGATTTATTAGAAAAACTTGGAATAAATATTGAAATGAGTCCTGAAAAATCTTTTGAAGTTTATGATAAAATTGGACTTACATTTTTATATGCCAGAAAATTTCACAGTGCAATGAGACATGCTGTTTCAACTCGAACTGCTCTAGGTTTTAGAACATTATTCAATCTTATTGGGCCTCTTTCTAATCCTGCTTATGCTACTCATCAAATAATTGGAGTTTTTAATAAAGAATATACTGATATTATGTGCAAAGCTTTATCCTTACTGGGTATAGAAAGAGCTATGGTAGTTCATGGATTAGACGGTTTGGATGAAATATCTTTATCTGCTCCAACAAAGATTTCTGAATTAAAAAATGGAGAGATAAATTCATATATTTTTGATCCAAAATCAATTGGACTGGATCTTATTCCTAATAATAAACTTAAAGGTGGAGATGCTGAATTAAATAAAAATATTTGTTTGGACATTTTAAAAGGCAAAAAATCTGAAAAAGCACAACTGGTTTTTCTTAATACCGGAGCAGCACTGTATTTATACGGAATAGCAGACAGTATTAAAGAAGGCTATCGTATCGCAGAAGAGACTGTTAAATCTAATAAACCTTTAGACTTACTCGAAAATTTTAAAAAATACAGTCAGGAATAATTTATAATAAATAAGTTTTTTGTAAGATAATAATCTTTTACTTGACAAAAATAATTAATATTATTAAATTGCGTTTTTAAAATTAATAAAATTTTATTATATTTTTTAGGAGAGAATTATGGCAATAAAACCACTTGGAGAAAGAATTTTAGTAAAAATTAAAACTTCAGATGAAAAAACTGCCGGTGGTATTGTAATCCCGGAAACCGCACAAGAAAAAACTCAGGAAGGAATTGTTGTGAGCATTGGAGATTCTCCTGACATAAAGCTCAAAAAAGGAGATGTTATTGTCTACGACAAATACGCCGGTACTCAATTTAAAATTGATGACAAAGATCATCTAATACTAAAACTAGAAGATATACTAGCTGTTGTTAGTTAAATAAATCAAGGGTATTAACCCTTGATTTTTTTT
>CAZYID010000139.1:0-9721 GCA_964646595.1 uncultured Spirochaetales bacterium
AAAAAAAATAAAAAATTTTTAATTTTTTTTTGAAAAATTAAAAGATTGCGATATAATAATAATATAGTGCTGATTTAATTTTACAAATTGCAGGCACTTTAAATAATAAGCTAAAGAGTAAGCAATTAATTATGGGTTTACGTCCACTTCTGCTTTTGCAGGGTGGGCTTTTTTTATGCCAAAAAAAATAATAAAAATGTAAAAATATTGACACTCTCATATTAAATATTTTAAATTGCTAATAATTGTTAAATTATTTTTTTTGATTAAATCCAAATATATAAAAATGAGGTCAAATGAAAATAGTAATAATTAATGGTCATCCCAAATCTGGAGTTAGTAATTTTGATAAATATCTTGATAAATTATCAATTTCTTTAAAAAAAAAGGGAAACGAAGTTGTAATATTAAATTTAAAAAACATGAAACTAAACTACTGCATTGGCTGTTATGCCTGCTGGCTTAAAACTCCGGGTATATGCATTCATAAAGATGACGGACCTAAAATATTAAAACAGTATATAAACTCTGATATTGTTATTTTATCATCTCCAATTATCATGGGATTTATCAGCTCAATTTTAAAAACCATTCTTGAAAGATTTTTACCTGTATTACACCCTTTTTTATATATGCATAAAGACAGAATGCAGCATATACCAAGATATGACAATTTGCCTTCAAGAATACTGCTTCTAGACAAATCAAATAATGGCGACATAGAAGATATCAAAATAACAGAAGATTTGTTTAAAAATATAAAAACCAGAAAATTCTTATTTACAAAAACTACTGATACTAAACCTGAGGAGTTAGCTGATGAAATTAACAACATTTAATGGTTCTCCTAAAAAAGGAATCAGCAATACAGAAGTTATTGTAAATAAATTTATTGAAGGTTTTACTGAAACAAAAGGAAATACCTGCAATACATACAAATTAAATAATTTTAAAAACTTAAGTGAAGCTGTTAAAATATTAGAAAAATCAGAATACATACTCATTGCTTTTCCTTTATATAATTATGCTATGCCGTCAGGTGTAAAAAAATTTATAGAATTATTTGAGCCTTATTGCAAAACAAATAAATTATCAGATAAAAAAATAGGTTTTTTGATTCAATATGGATTTCCTGAAGCAATACATGCACGTGGATTGGAGAAATATCTGGAAAAATTATGCCAAACATTAAAGATAGAATACCTTGGTACTATTATTAAAGGCGGATGCAACAATGTTTCAGATGGAAATGGTCCTAAAAGTATAATTGAAAAAATCCTTGAAGGTATATATTTAATCGGGAAAAATTTCGGAGAAAATAAAACCTTTGATAAATCAATTTTAAATAAATATGCAAAACCGGAAAAAAGCAATTTATTATTAAAAATAATTATGAGAATAATGATTAAATTAATAAATAAACATTATTGGAAAGCTGAACTTGAAAAAAATGGAACATTAGAAAATAGCTTTGCCCGTCCGTATCAAGAATAAATCAAAAGAATGCTCTCTGAATTTTAAAGCTTGCTTTTCCAATTGAACTCTATATCATTTCTCTGTCTCAAGATCTCCATATGATTTCCAATTAAAATTAACAAGCATTATACTTTTTTTAAAATAAATCATATTTGCCCTAATATTGTTTATTTAAATTTTTAAATCCAGATCAAGCACACTTAACAAATGATCATCCGGTACCCAATCCAGAGTATTATTACAATTGTGACAATAATAAATTGTTTTTAAATATTTCATTTCAAGCAACGGAGGAATGTGATTAAAAAACTTATTGTCCCCGGGAAATAACTCTTTATAAAAGCTATACAATCCATTATTACCTTTTTTATTTTTACAAGAATTACAAGTCCATGCTTGATTATGAATATTCTGGATCTTATCACATGTAGAACATCTATCATGTATTGACAGTGAACTTGGAATAATATCCTCCCAGTTTAAAAAATTTCTACTGCCGCAATATACACATTTTTCTTCTTCTACTATAAGATGTTTATCTTCTCTTAATACATCAGACCATTCTTGATTATTTTTAATAAAATCCAAAAAAAGCTCTTTAATAAAACCAGAATTTTCTTTTTCTGATTTTTCCCCTAATACATTTTTAGCTAAAATTTTTATATATTGATAATAAATTAGATGTTTAATAGTTCTTATATATTTATCCATCTATTTTATTCCTATACTCTTTATATAATTATACAAAAATGATAAAAAAAAACATCGGACTTTAGTACAATATAAAAAGTTTATTAAATTTATATAAAATGTATTGAAAATATGATAACAATTATATTATACTATCAATCATAAAATATTATTTATTAAATAAACATGAAAACAATTTTTCTACTTGGATTAAAAAAACCTTATATCTCAATAATTTTAATCATTATAATTACTGCATTTGGGATATATAATTTAAAAAAACTTAATATTGACACGTCAGAACGTTCATTAATAATCCAGGATGATCCAGATCTAAGTTTTTACGATGATACTGTTAACACCTTTGTATCTGATAATATTGAAATGATCTATATTGAAGATGAAAATCTTTTTTCATTTGAAAAACTTGAAAAAGTTAAAGAACTTATCTGGGAACTTGAAGAATTAGATGGAATATTAAAAACAGAAAGCTTATTTAATGTTACAAATTTTAAAAGTATTGATGATTTTTTAAACCTTGATCCTTTTATTGACTATATCCCTGAAGAACAGGAAGATATAAATGAAATAGTAAATGATGCTAAAAGTAATCCTATAGTTAATTCTAACTTAATCTCAGATGATGGTAAAATACTGGTGGTAAAACTCTATTTAAATGATGAAGAATCAAAAATAGATAAGCTCTTTGATGTAAGAATGGTAAACAATATACAAAAAATTATTGATAAAAATAAAAATTCATTTACACGAGTTTTTCAAACCGGAAATCCTTTTATAAAAAAAACATTATATAATACAATATATAGAGATAGAAGTATTTTATTACCTGTCTCAGTAATAATTCTTTTAATAATGCTGATGCTTACAATCAAATCAATTCATGGTGCAATTTTACCTCTTTTAACATCTTCATTAAGTGTTATTACAACAATGGGTTTCATGAGTTTAATGGATATTCCTTTAAACCTTTTAACGTTTATAATTCCGTCTCTGATTATAGTAATCGGATCAACTGAAGATGTTCATATTATTTCTGAATATTTTGAAGGATTAAAAATAAAGAAAGATAAAAATAAGGCTATAAAATATCTAAGTTATAAAATTGGAACTGCTATTTTAATAACTTCAATGACTACTTTCTTAGGATTTCTCTCAATATCTGTTAATAAAATATTAGTTCTTAGACAGTTTGGCATTGCAGCAGCTTTTGGTATGTTTATTAATCCTTTGATAACTGCATTGATTTCACCTGTTTATTTAAAATTTTTTGGACCTAAAAAATATACTTCAAAATCAAATAAAAGAAGTTTTTTAGATTATACAATTAAAAAAGTCATAAGGAATATAGTAGACTTTATATTAAAAAATAAAAAATTTATTATTATCTTTTTTGTTATTTTAAATTGTGTTTTTGGAATTTTCATATTTAATGTAAAACTTGAGTATGATCTTATTCAAAATTTTAAAAAGAATTCTACTGTTAGAAAGAATATTGATTTTTATCAAAAAAATCTTGCAGGAATAAATACTCTATTTTTACGAATAAAAGGGAATCAGGAAGAATCCTTTTTAATGCCTTATTATTTAAATAAAGTTGATAAATTAAAAAATGAACTTGAAAATATACAGGGTATTGATAAAGTTATTGCAATTACTGATTATATTAAATTAATTAATAAAGGCATGAAATTTGGTTTAGATGAAGAATACAAAATCCCTGATCAAAAAGAACTAATTTCACAGTATTTCCTTTTAATGGATCCTGTAGAAATACAAAAATATATATCAAATGATTCGAATGAAGTTAATTTAATAATTCAACATGGAATATCTTCTTCAAGAGAGCTTAATAAATTACTGGATAAAATAAATTATATCATTCCAATACATGCTAAAAATATTGGTGATTATAAATTAACCGGCTTTCAACTCCTAACAAAAAAATCTTCAATTTCTATAGCTCAAGGAACTTTAGAAGGGATAATTATTTTATCTACTATTATATTTATTATAATGAGTTTCTTATTTTTAAATATAAAAGCAGGATTTATTTCTCTAATTGCAAACTCTTCTCCTGTAATTTTCAGTTTCGGAATGATGGGCATTTTAAATATTCCATTAAATACAGGCACATGTATGGTTGCAGTTATTGCATTGGGTATTGCTGTAGATGATACAATACATTTAATGTCAAAGTATAAAATAAATATGCGCGCACATCAGGATCGCATAAAGGGAATAAAAGCGAGTATAAAAAGCGAATTTAAACCAATTTTTTCAACATCAATTTCTCTTGCATTTTTATTTTTTGCTTTATGTATTTCTGATCTGATAAACATTAAATATTTCGGATTATTATCAGGCCTGGTTGTTATTTATGCTTTTTTCTGTGATATATTTTTAACGTCAACATTACTTACTACTACACAATTAATAACCTTATTTGATATACTGACTTTAAAAGTAAAAAAAGAAATTCTATCTTCAAAACTTTTAAAAGGATTGAACTTAAAACAGGTTAAAGAATTAATATTACTTGGGGTTATACGTGAGGCAAAAAAAGGAGATTATATTATTAGAAAAAATGAAATAGGAAATACTATTAATATAATATTAGAAGGTTGTGTTGAAGTAAGCATTTATGATAAAAAGAAAAAAAGAAAAGTAGTTTTAGCCGAATTAAAAGAAGGTGATATTACAGGAGAACTTGCAGTCTTATTTCAAATGAAACGTAATGCAGATGTTATAGCAAAATCTAATTTAAAGTATTTTGAAATTGACAACGAAGGTTTAAAAAGAATAGAAAAAATGAAACCTAAAACAACAAATAAATTATATTATAATATATCAGGAATTTTAGGTGAAAGATTACTTAAATTAAATAAAAAATATATAGATGATACCAGATAAAATTACTTTTTAAAGTCAATCCCCCATTTATATCTAACTTCAAGATATACACTGCTATTAATATAATTAGATCCGGTAATATTCTCTTCATCTATCCTAAGTTTATTTTTAAGTTTATTCCATGAAAAAAACAGATCTGCTCCTAATAATATATGAAAAGAATCAAGCGGCATTATATCAATTTGCGGATTAAAATATAAATTTCCATATCTTGCCTCTCGATTAGTATCATAGATTATTGGAATTGAGTAAACTGTTTCAAATGACGGAGTAAGTAAATCATTAAGTATAGACCATTCCATTCTTAATGATACACCATGCAATAAACCTTCTCTTATCAAAGCTAAGGAATCAGTTAAAGTTCTATAGTAAAATTCATTATAGTAGTTTTCACTCTTATTTAATTCAAATTCACCGTTATCATAATCATTATAGTAATCTGTGTAAAAAAGAGGATTATAATATCCAAAATATTGAAAATTAAAATAAAAATCGCTATCAGGCCCATAATTAAAATCAAAGCCGGCAACATAACTCAATTGGTGGTTTCTTATGTCTACTCTATCCATAAGTATATCTTCAGAGATAGAATAACAGAGTTCGAGCCATATACCAAAAATCCCAACAGTTGTTTTAAAATCTGCACCTATATTATGAATACGCCTATTTAATAATTCTAAAGAATCAATTGTGTAATAAGTTTGATCATATTCTGTTGTTTTTTTAAGATCTAAATCCATAGAATAGTATGGTTCAACCTGTGTTAAGTATGAAAAAGAAAAATCTGCATACCTAAGAAAAAAATTTAATTTTCCACCAATACTGAAATAAGCCGGATCAATAGAGCTTTTTATTATTATCTCTGCATCTTTATAAGAATCTTCAATTTTATCATATGCAAAATCAGAAGGTAACTGGAGATAAAATGGAATGTATAATACTTCCATTGAAATAAATTTTGCCGGGAAAAAAGCTGCTGAAATCGAAAATGACGGTATCTTTCTTGGATTATAAGGATGCCTGTAATCCTTTACATTTACATTATCTGTTGGATTTATTTTATCCCCAACCCCCCAGTTGAAATTTTGAAATCCGATAGCAAGCCTAAATTTCCAGGGGCTCCATGCAATATAATTTTCTAATGGAAGAAGTTCGAGAAATTTTTTAATATCACCCCACTCATTTAAAATTATATCAAACTGCCAGTGTGATATAAGAACCAAGTTTTTAAAACTTACTTCAATACCAAAATCATTCTTTATTTTTGGAGACTTAATATAACCGTCAAAATTCATATTGTCTTCTATCACAGGTACTCGAAATTCAAATGCATGCTCTCCTATTAAAGCTATATTAAAATGCATATCATCAAATATTCTTTTAGCTTTACTTGTATCTTTAGTAGCATCTTCTGTAGAGTTATTATCATTAGTAAGATCTTCAAAGAGGTCTCTATAATTAGTTTGAGCAAATAATAAAATATTTATAAATAATATCAGTGTTATTACTATGCATTTTTTCATATTTATTTCCTCTTTTATCTTTGCATATTCTGTACTGTAAATATAGTGTCTTTCATCCCTGCATTAACTTTGATATTTGTATCCATCATAAGAGTTTTATGATTTTCTATATGATTATCAACAACGACTTTTTGCGGCATTAACACTCCATTAAAAATCTTAACATCAAGCGAAACTATTGTTTTTATTTTTTGATTTTTCTTTTTATCATAACACTCCATCTTATAAGCAAAAAAATCTTTTTTATTTATCCATGCCACCTGTTTTTTATAAGGAGCATATTTATCTGTTGGATACATTTCCAGAACATGACAATCCATACCATCATAAATTTCATCTTTAATATATTTGAATGTAAAATCATTGTACTCATGATCTTCCATATCATAGAAAGAAAAATCAGATCCCATAAATTTCTGATCTTTATTTGAAGATGAAATTCTTCTTATTTTCCCGAGAGCTGGCAAGTAAAGCCTCTGTTCATCATCTCCTTTATTATATCCAATAATTAAAAAAGTTGTTCCTTTTAGATCCGCCGGTTCAATAAATTTAATAAAAGAGTTCCTGCCTTCTTTTCCTTCCATAGAATATGACTCCATCTTCCTTATCTTTTTTTCATTATTTTTATTTATCAAAACCATAGTTGTTATAGAAAAACAATCCTTTGATTCTTTTTGATTAAAATATTTACTGGCTATTTCATCTCCCTTTTGATCTGCAAAAAGTAATGTAATAGAAAATAAAATTATCATAATTATTATAAATTTCCTCATAAACAACTCCTCTTTAATAGTATTTATGTTATAACATTATTCCCATATATATAAAGGATTATATTTATTAAAAATATTTTTCTATTTTTTTTCACAAAAAAAGTCATAGTAACAGTTCTTTTACTTATTAAATAATTATAGGAAAAATTGGAATGTTTGCTTTTTTGTAATAATAAGCTCTGTCATTTCAAAAAAAAATTTTAATCCAATTTATGAAAAATATATATTCAAAAATAATAAAAATTAAAGTATAAGTATTCTTTATTTTCTTTAAAAAAATTATATTTAACAATACAGGTGTAATATGAAAGCAATTATCATCGGAGCTGGAGTATCCGGATTATCAACAGGCTGTTATTTACAAATGAATGGTTTTGATTCTACTATTTTTGAAATGCATAATATTTCCGGAGGAGTTTGCACTTCTTGGAAAAGAGGTAATTATTTATTTGACCATTGTCTTCATTGGATAATGGGTGCAAATAAAAATAGTTCAATACGGCCATATTATGAAGAACTTGAAATTGACAAAACATTAAAATTTCATCAAAGTGAGCGATTAAGAAAAATAATTTATGATAATAAAATTATTACTATTTATGCTGATATAAATAAATTTAAAAATGAATTAATAAATTTTTTCCCTGATGAAAAAAAAGTTATAACCCGTTTTTTTTCCTTGATCAAATTTTATACAAAATTTAAACCTCCAATGGATGCTGACTTCGGAAAGATTACAATAAAAGATATACTAAAAATGATTCCTTATATTCCCTCATTAATGAAACTGATGAAAATTTCCATTGAAGATTATCTTAATAAAACATTTAAAAATCCTGAATTAAAAAATATTATCTACCGTATACTGCCTATAAATAAAATGCCGGCTTTAATGACAATTATACCTTTGGCTTATCAACATAATAAAGAAGGCGGTTACCCTATAGGAGGATCGCTTAATTTTGCACGAACAATTGAAAATAAATATTTAAGTTTAAACGGAAAAATTAAATTTAACAAAAAAATCAATAAAATAATTATTGAAAATAATAAAGCAGTAGGCATTGAAACTATTGATGGAGAAAAACATTATTCGGATATTGTTATTTCGGCATGTGACGGAAATGATGTATTATTTAATATGCTTGAAGGAAAATATTTAACAAAACTTCATAAAAAAATGTATGATGCTCCTTCTCTATGGCCGCCGATTATCGCAGTTAGTCTTGGTGTTAATATTGATCTGAAAGAAGAAGTAAATATTGTAGATTTTAAACTTGATTCTCCTGTAAAAATAGGAGGCGGATATATTGACTGGCTAGGATATTTTCATTACTGCAGAGATCCTAATTTTGCTCCTTCAGGTAAAAGTGTAATTGAAATCCAGATTGATACGGATTATTTTTACTGGAAAAAGCTCTATGACAATGACAAGTCTGCATATAAAAAGGAAAAAGAAAAAGTTTTAAAATTTTGTATTGAGCAATTAAGTAAATTTTATCCGGAAATAAAAAATAAAATTGAAATAACTGATGTTGCTACACCGGTAACTTGGGAAAAATATACCGGAAACTGGCAGGGTTCTTTTGAAGGCTGGCTTCCTACTGTAGACATATTCGGAAAATATCTACCGACAACATTACCGGGATTGTCAAATTTTTATATGACAGGACAATGGACATTTCCAGGAGGCGGTATACCATTATGTATTATTCAAGGAAAAAAAATTGCATCAATTATTTATAAAAAATATAAAAAAAAGCTGATATCAAAAAAAAATTAATTTTTAATTAATTCAATTATTCTACATTATACGATTATTTTTCTTTTTTATTTTCTTCAACCTTTTCTGAAGGTTCGCACACTTCGCACTTAGTGCAATCAGTAAACAGTATTAAATCAAAAGATAAAAATTTATGACATTTTTCGCACCTTAGTTGAAATGGAAACAAATATTTTTTAAAATAAATATACGCAGGAATAACCAATAAAAAATAAAACAATAAATAAACATCACCCAGGTTATGATCTTTTAAGTAATACGAATATAAATATAGTATAAAAATAAATATAGAAAAATATAAAACAGCAAACCTTTTTTTACGTGAGTATTTTTTCTTCCTGGCCATTAACACATTTAATAAAACAAATACAAGAAATACATAATAAAAATATTTTACAATAAAATCTATAATTATGTTGTTCATAAATTTCTCCTAAAATTCTTATATTGATATAATACGCATAATAATCGTATATAAATAAATAATCAATTTATTCTTTTAATTAATTTTATTTATTTTAACAAAAACAAATAAACGTAACAAT
>CAZYID010000140.1:0-9700 GCA_964646595.1 uncultured Spirochaetales bacterium
TTAAAACAAGATTATTTAATATTTATGACCTTGATTGTTTTTTACCTTCCAAAAATATTAATCATAGCTTTTATTCAATTGATATTAATGATTGGATTAATATATTTGCTTTAACAGATGATAATAAAGTTATTTTAGTAAAACAGCATAGAATGGGTAAAAATATTGTTACTTATGAAGTTCCTGCCGGAGCAATTGATAAAGGGGAAGATCCGGAAGATGCTGCAAAAAGAGAATTAGCAGAAGAAACCGGATATACTGCTGAAAAAGTAATATTTTTAAAGAAAATATCTGTTAATCCTGCTATACAAACAAACACCTGTTATTTTTTTTTAGCATTAAATTGTAAAAAAACTCAAAAAACAAATTTTGATTTAGCAGAAGAGATTGAAGTAGTTCTAAAGAGTCAAAAAGAAATTTTTAATTCTATAAATAATGATTTTGTAGATAATTCTTTAGCATTTTTATCTATTTTATTAGCAAAAGAGTATGTATATAAAAATGGTGTTAAATAATGAAAAAAAATTTTTTAATAGTTATTTTTTTTGCAGTATTAGTAAATACTTTTATAAGCGCAGAAAAATTAAAAATTTTATGGTGGAATGTAAAAAACTTATTTGATACGATTGATGAACCTCTAAAAGATGATATTATTTTAACAAACATTGAATATAATACTAAAATTGATCTATTATCTGATAAATTAAAATCAATAAATGCAGATTTAGTTGGATTAACAGAAATAGAAAATATAAAAGTATTAAGTGATATTGCAAAAAAATCTAATTATAAATTTTACTATTTAATTGAAGGTAATGATCCTCGGGGAATAGATATATGTTTGTTGTCAAAAAGGGAAGTTGAATATATTTCTCATAAAAATCAACCAACTCCGTATGAAGAAAATAAAAGATATAAATTCAGCAGAGATTGTCCTGAATGTTCATTTTTTTTTAACGGTATAAAAATTTATATTTTACTAAATCATCTTAAATCAAAAATTGGAAACAACGAAAAATCATTAATGAAACAAATAGCCCAGGTCAAAGGTATTTTAGATATTATTTTATCAATCTATCAAAAAAATCAAATACTGCCAAATATTATAGTAATGGGGGATTTTAATTGTGAAAGGTATTCTGAGCCGTTAAATATTATAGAAAAAAGCGGATTGAAAATTATTAATTATTTATTTAACGAAAAAAAGATTTATACATATAAAAAAAACAATTTTACTACTACTTTAGATTATTTTATTTTGAATGATATTCTGTATAATAATTTAAAAAATAAAAATCTTACACGATATAAAGGAAAGGATTTTGAAAATATAAGTGATCATTTTCCTCTTTTATTAGAAATTGATTTATAAACTAAGATAGAAAAATTATGAAAAAAAACATTAAATTTAATCATATTTCAATAATCTGTAATGGAGAAGACTATTTAGAAGAAAAAATATTTAAATATTTTAATGATTCAGATTATGTAATAGCTGTTGACGGAGGATTAGGACTATTAGATAAATTGTTATTAAAACCAGATTTTATTATTGGAGATATGGATAGTATAGATGAACGAATTCTTTTAAAATATAAAAGCATCCCAAGAGAAGTATATTCAGCAGAAAAAGATCTAACGGATTCAGAATTAGCTGTTCAAAAAGCAATAAATTTCGGTCCTCAGAAAATATCAATTTTAGCTTCAACAGGAAGTTATATTGATCATAGTCTGGCTAATATAATTAATTTATTAAGAAATTATAATAAAAAAATCGATATGAAAATTATTACAAAAAACGCTGAAATATTTCCTGTTTTCAATAAAAAAAGTATAAAGAATGCTTCGGGTAAAAGAGTTTCTATTTTTCCTATAGGTAATATTGAGGAGATTGTTTTAAAAGGATTTAAATATACATTTAAAGATAAAACAAATTTATTACCGATAGATTATAGTGTAAGTAATATTATTTTAAAAAATATTGCAAGTGTTGATGTAAAAAAAGGCATGTTAATTTGTATTTTATTTGATAAGGAATACTCATAATTATTAATTATTTTTTAGAGGTTGTTTTATCCAATTATGTTAAAATTTAATTTAATAAAAAAGATTATTGATAAAACCATGTTGTTATTATTAACTCTTTTTATTTTTAAAATATTTCTTTTACTTTTTTATTTAATAAGCGGGTATCAATTATTTGCTGTAATAACAATAAAAATAATATTAAGGATTATATTATCAATTGATATTTTATTGATGTTTTTTTCGTTGATAAATATAATAAAAACTTTTTTTGAAAAAGGAAGAGAAAAGAGAATAACAGTTATTTTTTTATTATTTTTAAATATTCTTTTTTCAATGAGTACATTTTTTTTCGCATTTGTAATATTAGTTATAACAGATTAAATAGCAACAAAAATAATAATTTATTATTTTATATTATAAAAAACATCCCACAAAACATCTTTATCGGAAAATGGTAGATTATTTAAAAAAATAAAATCTTTATTTATATAAGCATAATAACAACCGTTTCTGGCATAATGAGAGCAAGTTCTTTCTGAAGTATATAATCCTGCATCAATCCACTTATCACCTGTTGTATATAACCATTTATTATTTATTTCAACTGCTAATAAAAAAACAGAAGAATTTAATTCAGGAGGCATATAAAAAAATATTTGAGAAGGTTTTGAATATTTATTATTGGGTGAAAAATATTTTAATATACTCGCAGGATTGACATATTTATATTCTGATTCGATATTTTGAATTTTTAACAAGTCACTGTTTTTTTTATTTCTTTTAGAGAATAGGATATATAGATTTTCTAATTGATCTTTATCTTTTTTAATTAATTCTGCAATTAAGTATGGAGCGACGTTAAATCCAAGTTTTTTTAAAGTATAGTAATAAAAAGAAGTAATAGATTTATAATCTCCTTTTTTAAAAAAATATAAATTTGCCGGGGTTGTCCATTCATCAGTGATTTTTGTTTTTCCTGTTATTCGAAAATTAAGATCAACATAATTTTTTAACTGTAAAAATATTTCTTCTTTATTATTGAGATATTTAAGTTTATCAATAAAATTTTCGTATGCACTTTGTATTTCTGAGTCTTGTGTTTTATTAGCATCTATGAAATTTTTTTTAATGTTTAATGTTCCTGTCATTCTTCCCAGTAAAAGTTTTACTGCTAAAGACGATGCTATTTTATCAATAATATTAAATTTTTTATCTTGAAAATTTATAGCGCTATGTAAAATGATATTATCATAATATCCTAAACTAAATGATACTGAAAAACCGCTTAATTTATCCTTTATTTGATAAATATCCTTATATTTAAGCATAATTTCAATATTATTAAATTCATATTTATCTCCAACGTAAAATAAAGATGTTAATCTTGATTTTTCCAGGCTGTTAATCAAAACTTTGTGCTTTTGAGTTTCATCAATTTCTATTAATGCATCAAAAGGAGAGATAGTAATAGGTTCATTATTGATGGGCTCAAGAGTATAATATTTATCTTTTCTTATATCATCAAGATCTTTATAAGAAAAAATAATTTTAATTTGTGGATTTATTAATAATAATGGAATTAATAAAAATATTAAATTTAATAATACTTTTTTACTGTTTTGTTTTTTTATCATAATTAATTAATCGTCAGATTAGAAAAATATAATAGATTTAGCTTATAAAAAGCTATTAAATAATTTATTTTAATCAGATATTTAGAATTAATCAAGTACAAATATTTAAAAATAATAATATTAGAAATGTAAAATTTTTATTATTAAATTGTAATAATTATTTATTTCTTTATAATTTTAAAAGATTAAATTAAAAATTTCTTGATTTATTAAATCTGTTAAAGTATATTACTCAAATAAAATTTAAATAGCTATAAAGAAAGAAAAATTATGAGAAAAAATATAATTATTTTTATAATAATAAAATTTTTATTAATTATAAATTTATATTCTAATGAACCTTTGTCTGAAAAAACTTTTTTTAGTGATAAAGATATCGAAAAAGTTCTTAAAAATGAAATTGTTTCAAGGATGTGTGTAAAAGGAAATGCCAGTGGTGAGAATACTGACTTACAAATTAATGTTCCAAAAACAAAATACACAAATGAAGATTTTTCAATTTATGAAGTTATAGTAGATGAAAAAGCATTTTTACCGTATAAAATGGAAGATATGTCTTCTAAATTAAAATTTTATAATATTTTAACTGCTTATTCCAAGTTGAAAGATATGCAGTATTATACTAGAATGAGAAAAAAAACAGAAACATTTATTATAGATAGCAAGAGAATAAATCCGGATAATTTTTCAGAAATTGAAGATATTGTTTATAATGAAATTAAACCAAAAATAATAAATTATTTTTTTCAAAATGATAATAAATTTGGAAAATTAAAATTTAAGAGTGAATTGTATAATTATGATGATAATTTTGTTATGGTAAATACTTGTATTCAACCTGTATCAAAATTTGTTTTTGTGATAAATAAAAAAGAAGAAACAAAATATATTTCTTATTTTTTTTACAGTAAGGAAAAACAAGGTTTTTTTTATTATTCATTTAATGTAATGAGAGTAAGATTAAAATTAGTATTAACAAAAAATGATGTTATGACCCTTAATCCAACACTTTTTTCAAGCAGATTAAGAGCATCTACTGTACATTTAGCAAAAGCACTTAATTTAAATTGGGAAGATAAATTAAATCCCTGGGATGAAGATCTGTTGGAAAAAGGTGTATATAAGAATTATTAAATTTATAAAAGAGGATTACTTTTGAAAAAATTATTATACTTAATATTTTTAATTTTTTTTATTACTTTTTGTGTTTTAAGTAATGAAAAAGATCAATCTGATTCAGAAAAAAGAGAACTTTATTTTAAAGAAAAAGTAGATTTGATAGTAAAAGAAGAGTTTAATGTTATGTTCCCGGCGAATATCAGACTGTTTGAATTTTATAAAGGCGGAGCAAGTATATCACTTAATGATTTTATTAAAATTTCTAATGATCCATTATTACTTAGAAATCAAAAAAAATTAAAACAAGTGAAAATTGCCGGATTCACAACAGCAGGTATATTTGGCGGGACAACAGTTGGATTTTTAATACCGTCAGTAATTTTTGTTGTTAATATGACAAACTATAACCCAATAGATGATGCTTATATACTTTCCGGTGTAGTTACAGTCGGATTAACTAGTTTATCATTTGTTGGATTATTGATTGATCTGATTGTAACTTTTTCGTTAATACATAAATTTCAATATAATGAGTACTCAATTAGACAGGCAGTCGAAAATTATAATGAAAATTTGAGAAAAAAACTTGGGATATTACCTGATATAAGTTTTAATTCAGGAAATATTAATATTGGAATTAATGTTAAGATATAATTATTAGCAAGTTAATTAATAGAATACTTCTTTTTAAATTTCTTTTCATTTTTACAATATTGGTTAATATTTGTGTAAAACTCTTGATTACTTTAATAAAAAGAGGTATTTTAAGTTCTTATAATGATTTTTTGTTAATTATTTGTATTAGTATAGATTTTTAGGAGAAGAAATGAGCGACAATAAAGACAATAAAAATTTTGATCAGCGCCCAACAGTGCCTCAAAGACCAAATCGAATTTTTATAATTTTATTAATTTTTAGTGCGGTTATTTTTTTATACTTTATATTTAATATGGGATTAGGAGATAATTCTATTAATTATAATGAGTTTATTAGTTTGATTAATGAAGATAAATTAGTATTTGACAATGATAACCCAATAATAATTTTTAATGATGGTAAGATAACCGGAAAACTTAGAGATAAAAGCGGTACTACTAAAACATTTAAAACCAATCTTCCTCCCATTATGGATAATGGGAAATTATATTTGCTATTAGATGAGAAAAAAATAATTTATAAAGGTGCCCAAACTCAAAATACTTTTTTAGCTATGTTTTTAACTAGTATTTTACCTATAGGGCTTTTAGTGTTTTTTGTTTGGTTTATGTTACGACAATTTCAAGGTTCCGGAAATAAAGCTTTTTCTTTTGGCAAGTCAAAAGCAAAGAAATTTGAGTCAAAAGAAAAAATAACATTTGATAATGTCGCTGGAGTTGAAGAGGCAAAAGAAGAGTTGGGGGAAGTAATTGAATTTTTAAAAGACCCAAAAAAATTCACAAAGATAGGTGCTAAAATACCAAAAGGAGTTCTTCTTGTTGGTGCCCCCGGAACAGGTAAAACTCTTTTAGCAAGAGCTGTTGCAGGAGAAGCTGATGTTTCATTTTATTTTATGAGTGGTTCTGACTTTGTAGAGATGTTTGTTGGTGTTGGTGCTTCACGGGTAAGAGATTTATTTGATATTGGCAGAAAGAATGCACCATGTATTTTATTTATAGATGAATTGGATGCTGTTGGTAGAACAAGAGGAGCTGGATATGGCGGAGGTCATGATGAACGAGAGCAGACACTTAATCAATTACTTGTAGAAATGGATGGATTTGATCCAACTATTGGAGTAATTTTAATTTCTGCAACAAACAGACCTGATGTATTGGATCCGGCATTATTGAGACCTGGGAGATTTGACAGACAAGTAGTTGTGGACAGACCTGATATTAAAGGAAGAGAAGACATATTAAAAATTCATACACAAAAAGTAGCTTTGTCAAATAATGTTATTTTAAGAAATGTTGCGCGCGCTACTCCGGGATTTACTGGAGCAGATCTTGCAAATATGGTAAATGAAGCTGCTCTTCTTGCAGCAAGACAAAATAAGAAAAAAGTTACAATGGAGGATTTTGAAGAGGCAAGAGATAAAGTAATAATGGGCGTTGCAAGAAAATCTAAAATTATTCCTCCAAAAGATAAAAAAATAACTTCTTATCATGAGGCAGGGCATACAATAATTAATTTATTTGTAGAAAATTCGGATCCGCTTCATAAAGTTACTGTAATACCTAGAGGTATGGCGCTTGGATTAACGTCTATGCTTCCGGAAGATGATGAGCTGCATTTAACAAAACTTAAAATCATGGATGAAATATGTATTTTAATGGGCGGCAGAGTTGCGGAAGAAATTACATTTAATGATATCAGTACCGGAGCAAGTCATGATATAAGCAGGGCTACTGATTTAGCAAGAAAAATGACTACACAATGGGGAATGACGGAAAAACTTGGGACTATTACTTATGGTCAAAAAGATGAACCTATTTTTATAGGCAAGGAAATTGCAACACATAAAGATTATTCAGAAAAGACAGCAGAAGTAATTGATGAAGAAATTAATAAAATTATAACAGAGCAATATAATAAAGCAAAAAAAATACTAACAACAAATAAAGCTAAGTTAAAAACATTAGCAGAAACTTTATTTGAAAAAGAAACATTGGATGCAGCAGATATATATAAATTATTAAAGCTTACACCAAAAAATAAAAAAAAAGAGGGATAGCAGATGGCTCTAAAAGCCTCAATATCCGGAATAAGAGGTATAATAGGAGATTCTTTAAATCCCCAGCTTATTATTAATTATACCTCTGCTTTTTCATCAATTCTTGAAAAGGGAAGTATATTAATAGGCAGGGATTCGCGGCCTTCAGGATTAATGATTACAGATTTGATTAAAGGTGTTTTAAATGCTTTGGGTCGGGATGTTACTGATATTGGTATAATCCCAACACCTGTTGTTTTGCACGGTGTTGCAAACGGGGAGTTCGCCGGCGGAATTGTTATTACAGCAAGTCATAATCCTGCAGAATGGAATGCATTAAAACTTGTTAACTCAAAAGGAAAATTTTTATCAAAAATAGAGTTTAAAAAACTAACAGAAAAATATGAAAATAATCAATTTGACTATTGCGGTCATGAAAATATTGGTTTTGTTTTTAATAATGATAAAATCCCGGATAATCATATTGATAAAATTTTAAAGTTTATCAATGTTGATCTAATCAAAAAATTTAAATTTAAGGTTGCTCTTGATGCAGTTAATGGGGCAAGCGGTCCTCATATAATTAAGTTTTTAAAGAAACTAGGATGCGATGTTTTTACTATTAATTGTGAACCTACAGGAAAATTTTCTCATCCTCCGGAACCAACTCCGGTAAATTTAAAAGAATTATCAAATTTTATTAAAGACACGAAAGTTGATATTGGTTTTGCAATTGATCCTGATGGGGATAGATTGGTTGTTGCAGATGAGAATGGAAAAATTTTATTAGAAGAGTTAACTTTAGCATTGTGTGTAAAACATTTTTTAAAAAATTATAAAAAAAGCGATGTTGTAATAAATACCAGTACTTCAAGAATTATTGAAGACATAGCTGAAAGTTTTAGCTGTAAAGTATACAGAGCTCCTACCGGTGAAATTAATGTTACAGAAAAAATGGAAGAATTAAATGCTAAAATTGGCGGAGAAGGAAACGGGGGAGTAATTTTTCCCGAATTAAACAAATGCAGAGATTCTCTTGTTGGGATTGCATTAATCCTGGAAATGCTGTCAATTGAAAAAGAAAAGATAAGCGAGATAGCTAAAAAATTTCCTGAATATTTTTTTATAAAAGAAAAAGCTCCTTTTCAAAGTAATAATGATATTTCTCAGGATAAAATTGATAAGATTAAACTTGAATTTAATGATCAAAATATCGATACTCAAGATGGTATCAGGATTGAATTTAAAGATAAATGGATTTTATTGAGAAAGAGCAATACTGAACCTATTATAAGAATATTTGCAGAAGCAAAATCAGAAAAACAGGCTGTTGATTTAATAGATAGAATAAAAAAAATAATTTTATAAATATATTTTAAAAAACATGAAAAAAAAAATACTTTTTGTTTTTTTTATTATTTTCATATTTGTATTTTCAATTCTTGGTCAAGAAGAAGATTTAGCAAAATATTATTTAAGGGCATCATTTGATCTTTACAAAGAAGGAAAATTTGAATCCGCTAAAATAAGTTTGGACAAAGGATACGGATTTAATAAAAATTTACCGGAGTTTTATTATATATCAAATTTACTTTTATATGAGATCAAGGAAAATGTTGCTTTAAAGAAATGGAATTCTGATTTAATAATAAAATATTTAAAAAATTCTTTTTTTATAGATGATTATGATTTTTATAAACAAATAGCTTCAATATATGGAACAGTTAAAGATTTTGATAAAAGTATTTATTATTATAATAAATTAATATCTGTATTCAATAGAGTTCAAGAGGAAGATTTTAATAATTATCTAAAAATGCTTTTATTAACAAATGATAAAAATAAGTTAAATTTGATACCTTCAGTAGTATTAAAAGCCAAAGAAAGTTATGATTCTCTTGATTTTGATTATTACTTATTGTTGTATAAAATTAATTCTAATATTATAAATTATGATGAATTTATAAAATTAATTGGTATGCTGGAAGCAAATAATTATTCTAAATCAAGTATTCTTTTTTTAAAAATTCAATATTATAGAAGTTCCAGAATATTAAATGCTCTTTATGATGAATATATAGAGCTTAGAGATAAAAATATTATTGAATTAAAATTTTTAAAAAAAATATTATTTGGTTTGTTAAGTAAATCATATTATTTTTCTAACAATAAAGTGATTGAGTTATTATATGACTGGGATAATCATGCACAAAATGATTTAAAAACT
>CAZYID010000141.1:0-9572 GCA_964646595.1 uncultured Spirochaetales bacterium
AGTAAAAAGTATTAAACATAATAAAATTGGAAGTATGATTTTTTTCATTTTTAAAGTTCTCCTTGTCCTTAATATTATTATTGTATATTTAGTCTATGTACTTAGTAGACAATTAATTTATCCGATTGTCAACTTTTTTTTTAAGGGAAAAAGTGAAAAATTTTATTTATTTTATATTTGACAGTATTTATAAAACCTGTCAGTTCTAAACATATATCGCTTGTTTTTTTTATCAGTTTTTATTATAGTAATATTTAAATATATTTTTTTAAGTAAAAAATAAAAATGGCTAAAACAACAAAGTTAAATTTAAAAGATTGGCAGACATTTTATCTTAAAAAAGATATCATAAATGGAAATTTAACAGCAAGTGTATTACAGACATTATATAAAAATAAATATACTTCGCTGGCAAACCTGGCAAAAATTATTGATAAAAGCATTTCAATAGTCCTGTCCGGAGAAGGCACACCTGATTTATTATTGAAATTTAAAGAACTAATTAATATTACTCCTAAATTTTATGTAACAAATTATGCAAGTAACTTGAATGTTTCTGATTTTTCAAACAGTGATATGAAGGAAGAATTCATGTTGTCTATAAAATGTGATTTTATAATTAGTATCAATTTTGACTATTTTTTAGAAATATCTGATGATTATATTTCTTCAGTAAATAATGCTTTAAATTTTGTTTTATTGAATAATGATAAAATACTTTGTAAATTTATAATTAAAGATATGCTATATGGTAATTTTTTTACATCAGAAGTTTTTTTTAAAAAAGAAATTTTTGAAAGTATAGTTCCTTATTCGGGTCATTCGGTAAAAGAAATCTTTGAAAAGTTTAATATAGAAAAAAACAGTTCTTATGAAAAATTGCTTGCTTCTTCTAACTATGATTCAGAAATCAACAAAATAACAAGTAATATAAAAACAATAAGTATTTCATTTACTCCTTTTCATGCTAATAATTATCTTACAATGTGGCAGCAAAAGATTTATAGAGATAAATTTAATATTGGAAAGAATGATTTTAAAACAAAATTAATATATTTAAATGCAGATTATTTATTAAAAAAAGAAGGAAAAACTATATATGATAAATTATTAGAAGATTTTTATATGAAATATTTTTCTGATGAAAAAATTTTTAAATCTGGTAAAAGTATTTTTATGCATACTCAAGAAAAACTAGATCCTATAGATTCATTATTAAATGACGGACCTTCATCGTTTATTTTGGGTAATGATAAAAATATTTTAAGCGATGAATATTATGAAGATTATTTTGAACCGCTTACATCCGAAGATATCTTTTTTAGCGCAAATGTAAAAGAATTAATATTTAAATCTTTAAAAAATGAGAAAGTTCCAAAACGAGATATTGATTTTTTAAAGAATTTGGATAAAGATAAACTTCATATTAAAAAAACGTTTGTAGAAGCTATTGATAAATTGACTACTCCATTTCTTTCTAAAATAATTGATACTTCAACATTGAAATTTTTAAAACAATATCTTCTTACAAATTACGGTGAGAATTTAAAAGAAAATGTTTCTGATGAATTAAAACAATTTATTGAAAAAAAGTTTAAAGATTATATTCAGTCAAGTAATTGTAATTTTATAGAATATTTTAGTGAATTGATTAAAAATTTAGCGGAATTTACTGATGAAAAAGAATACATTGTTGAAGGAATAATAAAAAATTCTTTTATATATAGGAATTTTGTTTTTTTAAAATATTTCAATGTTCCAAAAAGACTTACAACAAAATCATTTCAAAATATTTTAAGACTCCTTAATAAAGAGTTCTATTTTATACAAGATACCGGGATGGAAAATAATTTAATAATAATACCTTTTATGAAAATTAAAGAATTTTTAGTTTATCTTGTTGCGGAAGAGATTAATAAATCCTGGGAAAAATTATCACAATTTTTTAATAATATACTTCCAATGATTAATGCAAATGTGTATTCTGCTTCTCTAAATGAAATTGAAGTTAATATGACATATTTTAAGGATGGTATGTATGACCTTTTTATTAAAGATAGAAATCAAACACGTACTTTTAGTATAAAAACACTTGAAGATATAGAATATATTTTTCAGGATAAAGAATTAGAGAATCTTAGGATTATAATAGAAGAATTATACAGTTTACATCAAAAAGTTTCCTTTGGATTTAATAATAAAGGTGATTTTAATAAATATATTGAACTTTATGATAAAAGATACAACGAATATTATATTTATAAAAAAAGAGAAGAAGAGTATGAAGAGTATTTCGCTGGTGATAATTTTATCATTACAATAATAAAAAAAATATTTTGTATGCTGCCTCGTTCAATAAATTTACATAACCTTTTTAAAACAACAAAACAGAATATTGAAGTATTAAAAAAAGTTAATTATTATTATATTAAAGAGGAGCAGTTTTTATCAGGATTAGGATCTAAAGGTGAGCTTGCTAATATTAAAAGTAAAATATCTGATTTTATTGATTTTAAAAAAGATAAAAAAGATTCTTTAAATATTAATGAAATAAAAAGGAATAATAGTATAGCAGCAAAAGCAAAGATATATGGTGTTGCAACAGGCAAATCAAAACCGCCTCCGCTTATTCAATTAGAAGAAAATGAAAAAAAATTATTTAATAAGATTAAAGATTTTTTACTAAAACAAAAAGAAATAATATTTACTTTAGATGATGATTCTGCAAATGATTGTAATGTAGTTTTATATATAAAAGAAAGAATTTATTCAAATCAGAAATTAGAAATAGATGAAAATAAAATTTTAAAAGATATTGATAAAAAAGATATAAATACAATTGAAGAAATTGGAACAAAATATTCGCTTATAAAAAGATTGGTTGAAAAAAGATATCTTGTGTTAAAACATATATATGTAATTAAAAAAGATAAAAAGGTGTATGGGTTGTTCCTGTCAAAATCTTATCAACATGCCAGCTCTGGAGTTATTTAATAATATGATAGTATTTTAAGATGCTTATTTATTCAAGGCGAAAAATTATATTTTTATGAAGATTTATTAATATTAATTAAAAATAAATGTTTTTAAAAAGTCTTAATATTCACAAATTATTTATTTGACACAGGAATATTTATAAATTATAATTTTTTTTAATATATTTTTTAATTCAAAAAAGGATAAAAACTTTTGATTTTTGAATTATTAAAGAGTTTAATGAGTTATGTTCTCATCATTATTATATTTATCCTTTTATTATCTAAATTTAAACTTTTTAAAAATATTATTATTCAGGACAAAAAACATTCATGGATTAATAAAATTATTTTAGTGTTGTTTTTTGGAAGTATTGGAGTTCTAGCAAACTATACTGGAGAACATATTCAAGGAGCATTAGCAAATTCTCGAGTAATTGGTGTTTTTATTGGTGGAATTTTAGGCGGACCAATTGTTGGACTTTTATCCGGTTTAATGGCAGGGGGGCATCGCTGGTTAATTGATATTAATGGATTTTCTTCCATTGCTTGTATGACAGCAACTATTTTTGAGGGATTTGTTGCCGGATTGTTAAGTAAATCATTTTACCGATATAAAGAAAAATGGCTATTTGCTTTTATTTTTACTGCTTTTTTAGAAATCACTCATATGCTTTTGGTAATCCTTATTGCTCGTCCTTTTAGCGAAGCTGTAAAATTAGTACAGGTTATATTTATCCCTATGATTATTGCTAATTCTATAGGAGTTTGTATAATAATTGCAATAATTGAAAGCATTTTTAAAGAGCAAGACCGAATTGCTGCTGATCAAGCTCAAATAGCACTTAAGATTGCAGAAAAAACTCTTCAATATTTTCGTAAAGGATTCAATGTGAAAACAACAGGAAAAACTGCAGAAATTATACATAATATGACAGGCATAGAAGCAGTATGTTTTACTGATCGTTTAAAAATATTATGTTTTAGTGGATTGTTTGAAACAGTATTTAAACCCGGGAATGTTATTAAAACAGAATTTATTAAAGATGTTATTAGCACTGGGAAATATAATATTTCTCAAAATCTTAAAGAATTAAATAGTTATTATCTTGATTTGAGATTGAAATCAGCGATAGCTGTTCCTTTGAAAGAAAAGAAAAATGTTATAGGCACTTTAATTCTTTTAAAAAGCGAGCAAAATTCAATTACAAAAGTTGATATCGAATTAGCTCTAGGACTTGCCAATCTTTTTTCCACTCAAATTGAATTGAGTAAAATTGAATATCAATCAAAAATGGTTATTAAAGCACAATTAGAAGCTCTGCAAGCACAAATCAATCCCCATTTTTTATTTAATGCGTTAAATACAATTATCAGTTTTGTTAGAACATCACCAGAAACAGCAAGAGAGTTACTGGTAAATTTATGTTCTTTTTTCAGGAAAAATCTTCAGCCTATTCATGATGAAGTTGAGTTGTCTAAAGAATTAGAACATATTAAATCTTATTTGCAGATTGAAAAAGCCCGCTTCGGAGAAAAATTAAAAGTCTATTATGATGTACCGGAAAATTGCAGTTGTTACCTTCCTCCACTGATTCTTCAACCGATAATCGAAAATTCAATAAAACATGGGATATCCAAACAAGTTGATGGAGGATGTATTTGGATAAATGTTCACTCCGATAAAAAAATTACACATTTTATAATTAAAGACAATGGAGTAGGGATAAAAAGAAATAATTTAAAAAATCTTTTGCAGTATAATAAAGACAAAGAATCTATTGGGCTATTTAATATTAATAATCGCCTGATACATAAATATGGGTTTAAACATAGATTGCGAATAACAAGCAAATGGGGATTAGGAACTACTGTTAATTTAAGTATTCCAGTACTAGCAAGGAAGTGAAAAATGTACTCAGTTGTTATAGTTGATGATGAAACTCCTTCACGTGATGAATTAAAATTCCTTTTAGGGAATCAGTCTAATATTGAAATAATAGCTGAATGTGATAATGGAATTACTGCATTAGAAAAAATACATATTTTGCATCCGGATATTGTTTTTCTTGATATTCAAATGCCGGGTAAATCCGGTATCGAAGTAGCAGAAGAAATACTTAAAGAGAATTATATCCCTGCAATAATATTTGTCACAGCTTATGATAAATATGCAATTAAAGCTTTTAATGTATCTGCAACAGATTATTTGCTTAAACCAATAGAGATGAATAGATTAGAAATTGCTATTAATAAAGCAACAGAAAGATTAATATTTAAAAAACCTTTTAATCAGTATATTGATGCATTAAATTCTTTATTAAAACAAATGAAAAATAAAGAAAGATCAAAAAAAATGATGATTACAGTTTATAAAGATGGAAAATATTTTCCAGTCCCAAGTTCTGAAATTATCTATATTAAAGTTGAAGGGAAATATACTAATATTATTACTATAAATGGAAATTTTGTGATGCACAATACATTAGCAGATATAGAATCAATTTTTCACAAATTGCCCTTTTTTAAATGTCATCGTAGTTATATTATCAATATAAATTACATTGAAACCATTGATCTTTGGTTTAATGGCACATTTCAATTAAAAATGAAATATGTTGATGAGACTATTCCTGTCAGCCGTGGAAGAGCAAAAATATTCCGTCAAATGGTGCATATGCTCTAATTTTTATGCATTTCATACCTTTATTTTATCACTTCATGTATTTTTTTTGCTTTTATTAATTTCTTTTTATTAAAATGGATTTAAATTATAAAAAAGGAGGACATCATGACTTCTATTATTTTATTTGTCGGATTAGCTTTGTATTTCATTCTTTATTTTGTGTATGGTAAAAAATTAGAAAAAAATGTAGTCAAAGCTGATAATGACAATAAAACACCGTCAGAACGGATGTCTGATGGTGTAGATTATGTTCCTGCGCATAAAGTTGTTTTATTTGGGCATCATTTTGCTTCAATTGCCGGGGCTGCTCCTATTGTTGGTCCTGTTATGGCAATGGCATGGGGCTGGCTGCCTGCACTTTTATGGGTATGGTTTGGGAATATTTTTATTGGTGCAGTGCATGATTATTTATCTCTTATGGCATCTGTTCGTTATGACGGCAAATCCATCCAATTTGTAGCATCTGATCTTATTACTAAACGTACAGGGAATCTTTTTTATTATCTTGTTTTTTTCCTTCTAATTTTAGTAATTAGTGCTTTTGCTGCTGTTCTTGGTGGAATGTTTGTTAATGGCCCATCAACAGCAACTGCTTATATTTTTAAGATCGTTGCTGCACTTATATTGGGAATTTTAATGTATCGTTTAAATGTGAATCTTGTTTTATCTACAATTATTGGTATTGTACTGTTGGTTTTGGCAATAATAGGAGGTTTATATTTGCCATTAAAAGCAAGCTATAATACATGGATGATAGTGATGTTTTTTTATATCATTATTGCATCCAGTATACCGGTAAATGTATTACTTCAGCCGCGTGACTATTTAAATTCCTGGCTTTTGTATATAGGACTTTTCATTGGAGGTATAGCAGCTATTTTTAGTTTTAAAGGTTTTACTGCGCCAGCATTAACTTCTTTTGCTCCAATTATTAGTGGCGGAAAACCTACACCTTTTTGGCCTGCCATTACTCTGATTATTGCCTGCGGGTCATTAAGCGGCTTTCATTCTCTTGTTGCATCAGGAACTTCAAGTAAACAGCTTGCAAAAGAAAAAGATGGCTTAGCAATTGGGTATGGGGCTATGTTAACTGAAGGATTTTTATCAACAATTGTAATAATTGCAGTTGCCGGGTTTGGTTTTGGTTTATTAAAAAATGCTGGAATGGAAATAAGTGCAGAAGGATGGGGAACACAGTATACAGGTGCAATGATGGGTAAATTTCCAAGCGCAACCATGTTTGTTGTCTCTTATGCAGCTATGGTTAATGCAACATGGTTAAAGATATTACCTACTGCTTTTGTTTCAACAATTGCTGGTATGTGGGTTGCATCTTTTGCTATGACCACACTTGATACTACAAACAGATTAGGACGATATTGTCTTTGTGAAATCGTTAGTCCTTTAAAAGAAAAAAAAGCGTCTTTTTATAATTTTATTACTAATCGCTGGATTGCTTCTTTAATACCTGCTGGAATAGGAATTTGGCTTGCATGGAGTAAGAAATTCTCTATTTTATGGCCTTCTTTTGGTTCTGCTAATCAGTTAATTGCCAGTATTGCTCTATTAACAGGTACTGCATGGGTAGCTAAACGTCTTAAATCTAAAGCTTCTATATTTGCTTTTGTGCCGGCTATTATTTTATGGATTACTGTAACTGCTGGAATTATTTGGTTTAGTGCTGTAATATTACCAGGAACAATTGCCAAAACACCTACTATTGGAATTACTGTATTAATTATAGAATTAATTATGTTAGTAATGAATTTTGTTTTTATTATTGATTTTATTATAAATTATAAAAAACCAGTATAAATTTTTGATAATTAAGAGGTTTATTTTTGAAAAAAAATAATAAAGAATGGTTTAAAAAATCCATTAATAAAATTAAGAATTTATTTGATAATATCAATCAATCCCAAAGGAGCAAGGTAATTGAATTAACTCAATTCGAATTACGAGAACTTGAAAATCTTTTTATCCTGCTCCTTTTGGGAGCTTTTACAGGCATCCCATCTCCTTTGTCCATGCTGGCTGTCGAACTTTTACCTTTTTTAGAACATGAATTAAAGGTAATGGATACCCGTGCAAAAGATGCAGATGATGCTCTTGCAGAACTTGCAGGTCTATTAGATATAGGTTAGGTATATTATGAAAACAATTTTTTTTACTGGAAAGGGCGGGGTTGGTAAATCAACTATTTCTGCAAATATTGCATGGCAGCTTGCAGAAAAAGGGCAAAAAGTATTGGCTGTTTCCTTTGATCCGGCTCATAATTTAGGTGATATTTTTAGTTTATCATTATCTCACAAAAAGACTGCTTATTCATCCAAATTAGATCTGCAGGAAATAGATCTGGAAAAATTTAAAACTGATTATATTCAACAAAATGTAAGCTTGTTTCAAGATATTTACGGATATTTAAAGCCATTTAATATGGATAAATATTTTAATATTTTAAAATATTCACCGGGTATTGAAGAATATGCTTCTTTATGTTCACTAGAGAATTTATTGCTTTTGGATAAAAATTATGATTATATTGTTATTGATACTCCTCCAACTGCTTTAACTTTGCGCATTTTTGCTCTTTCTTCTATTATGCTTTCATGGATTGATAAACTAATTAATATACGACGAAAAATATTAAAAAAACGTTATACAATCTATAATATTAATGGAAAGAAAAATAAAGGGACTATTCTTTCTTATAATGAAAAAGATGATAAAGTTATAAAAAAGCTTTATAATTTTCAGAATAAATATCAATATCTGGAAAAATTTTTAAAAAGTGAAAACAATTGCATTGCTGTTGTTTTTAATCCAGATTTTCTTTCTTTTAAAGAATCAGAAAGATTAGTAAAGGGATTAGAAGAATTAAAATTACCTTTAAAAGTTGCTTATTGCAATAAGGTCAGTGAATGTAATAAAGATTATGCAAAAGAAATTGAAAATAAGCTTTTTCCTGATAACAGTAAAATAACTATATTTCAGATTAAAGAATCAGGGTGTATTAAAATAAAAAATAATTCATTAAATGATAATTTAGTTGATACATTTTTAGAAGGAGATGCTCATGTTTCAGCACAAAGAACTACTTGATCAGCCGATTTTCTATTTATTTATTGCTTTTACGATTTTATTAACTTTGGGGTATTTTTGGGGGAGCCGCAGGAATAATAAAATATTTCTCTATGCATTAAACTCTCTTGTTGATATCATTAATCCAAAAGATCAGACTTTTACTAGAATTGGCGGGATGATAGGATATCATGCAAATATAATTCCTAAAAATAAATCAATTATAAATCAGGTGAATGCGACAATTTTACTTTTGCCAAGACATGCCTGGCTATATTTTCCTATTTCTTTATTATTTATGCAGAATGATAAATTTTTTATAAATATTGAATTTAAATCTAATAAATTTAACCTCAATGAAGGACATATTATTAATAAAAATTATCATATTTTTAAAGGTCCTAAAATAGAAAATGAACAGAAATTACAAAAAGAAGATTTTTTGTGGGGAAAGAAAAAGTATCTGATATATTATGAAAACACAGATTCTAAAAATTATTTATTAAATATAATAAAACAAATTAAAAATCCTGAACTCGTTAAACATATAGCTTTTGTTCCTGAAGATAATAAGATATATTTATATTTAGTTCCTAGATATCGGAAAGTGTTTGAGTATTTAAATATAATCTACAACTGGATATCTTCTATCAATTAGAGAAGAAAAATAATTTTTTTATTTAATGAAGTTTTTATGTCTAATTTTTTATTGAGAAAAGAGAATTAATGATTTTAATTCGTATTATTAATTAAATAAAAAATTTATTTTTTTATCAATTGCGTTTTTGCTTGTCTAAGTTTTTCCGGGAAAATACTTTTTTTAAAGTTTT
>CAZYID010000142.1:0-9497 GCA_964646595.1 uncultured Spirochaetales bacterium
AGGAGTTTTATATGAAAAGAAAGGTTTTTGGATTTTTAGTTATTTTTATTATTTTTCTTTTACTTAGTAGTTTGGGGTGTAAAAAAGAAACTGCTAAAGATATGGGAGGAAAGATAACAATACTTAGTGCTATTGCACAAGAAGAAGAAGTAGCAAAATTAGAAGCATGTTTTGAAGCATTTACAAAAAAAACAGGAATTGTAATTGAACATGAGGGAACAAAAGAATTTGAGAATTTAATATTTGTTCGTGCAGAAGCAGGGAATCCGCCGGATATAGCTATGTTTCCACAACCGGGAAGTGTTATTAATCTTGCAAGAAGTGGTAAACTCATTGAGATGAATGAAAAAACAAAAAAGCATATTAATAAAAATTATTCTCAGGGATGGATAGACTTGATGACTGTGGATGGAAAAATTTATGGAGTTGTACATAGAGTAAATATTAAAAGTGTTGTTTGGTATCCTAAAAAAGCATGGAAAAAAGCAGGTTGGAAAATTCCTAAAACATGGGAACAACTGGAAAAATTATGTGATGAAATGGTTTCAAAAGGAGAAACTCCATGGGCAATTGGAATAGAGTCTGGAGGAGCAACTGGATGGGCTGCAACAGATTGGATTGAGGATATTATGCTAAGAACAGGAGGACCGGAAGTTTATGATAAATGGGTAAATCATGAGATTCCTTTTAATGATCCTGCTGTAAAAAGATGTGCTGAAATTATGGGAAAAATGTGGTTTACAGAAGGTTATGTATATGGCGGAAAAGTAAATATTCCTACTACAAATTTTGGTGATTCACCAAAAGTTATGTTTGAAGATCCGCCAAAGGCATGGATGCATAGACAGGGCAGTTTTATAACAAATTTTTTCCCGGAAGAAATTCAGGATAACCTGGATGAAGAAGTTGGTCTTTTTGCCTTGCCTCCAATTGATCCTAAATGGGGAACTCCGGTTTTAGGCGGTGGTGATGTATTTGTTGCATTTAATGACAGACCTGAGATACATGAGTTTATGTACTATCTTACTACATCTGAAGCAGGGGAAGCTTGGATGAAATTAGGAGGTTCATTATTTGCATATAAAGATCAGGATCTAAAATTATATCCATCTGCAATAAATAGAGAATTAGCAAAAATTTTAATTAATGCAAAAGTATTTAAATTTGATGGATCTGATCTGATGCCGTCACAAGTTGGAGCCGGCTCATTCTGGAAAGAAATGGTTAACTATGTTACCGGTAAAGATGTAGATAAAGTATTGAATGATATTGAAAAAAGTTGGCCTGATTAATAACTAATAATTATAATACAATAGATATTTAACCACAAGGGGACAGAGCTAAATGTTCTCTGTGGTTTTATATTTATTTTTTAATTAAAAAATTATTTAATACTGGATTAAATTATGATTATAGAAAAAAATGAAAATATATTTTTAAAAATTATTGGAACAACTCTTGGTAGAATAGTTGTTTCAGTAATTGTCCCTTTTATTGCATTTTTTATTTTATATATTGGATTTCAATTTTTAAAAACTTCAAATGCTCCAAAACCGGTTTTGACAATTGTTGCTATTATCTGGGGAGTAGGGGGAGTATTTGTATTATATGTTATAACAGATTGGATAATTAAACAGCTTCCGGTAAAAATATGTAACGCACTTCAACCATTTGTTTTTGTTGGACCTGCTTTAATTATTTTATCGTGGTATCTTCTTATACCGGCAATAAGATCATTAATTTTAAGCATGTATACACCCAAAGGAGAATTTGTCTTTATAGGAAATTATATTAAAGCTTTATTAAATACATATTTTCTTAAAGTTCTTGGAAACAATATAATTTGGGTAATTTTAGGCCCAGGACTAGCAGTTTTTTTTGGTCTTGTTATTGCTTTATTAGCAGATCGTTCAAGTTTTGAGGTGCCTGCAAAAGCCCTTATATTTTTACCAATGGCAATTTCATTTATTGGTGCCGGAGTAATATGGAAATTTGTTTATGCTTTTAAACCTCCTGAGGAAGTGCAGATAGGTTTGCTTAATGCAATTGTAGGATTATTTGGAATTAAAGCAAAAAACTGGATTATAATTTATCCTCTTAATTCTATTTTGCTGGTCATGATATTAGTTTGGATGCAGACAGGGTATGCAATGGTGCTTATTTCATCAGCAATTAAAGGTGTGCCAACAACATTATTAGAAGCAGCAAGGATTGATGGCGCAGGAGAATTTAAGATAATATTATCTGTAATTATACCATATATTAAGGGGACAATAATAACTGTTGGAACTACAATAGTAATCCTGACATTGAAAATTTTTGACATTGTCTATTCAATGACAGGAGGTAATTATTCGACAGATGTCATTGCAACTCTGCAGTATAAGGAGATGTTTGTTTATAAAAATCATAATATGGGTTCTGCGTATGCAATTATTCTTTTAATAGCTGTTATGCCGGCTATTATTTATAATCTTAAACAATTTCGTGAGAGGAAGGCTTTTTAATATGAAATTATTTAATAGAAAAAAAACATTTCAGACTTCATTATGTAATGTATTACTTTTTCTTATATGTTTTGCATGGACTGTACCAACAGTTGGTTTGTTAATTACTTCATTCAGACATAAGGATGATGTATCAAAAACCGGTTGGTGGACAGCATTTGGTAAAGATAATAAAGGTTTTACATTAGAGAATTATAAACAGGTATTAGCAGGTAAAAAAACCAGTTTAGAAAATATGGGCAGTAGAACAGTAAGAGGCAAAAATTTTATTACTTCTTTTTATAATAGTATTACTGTTGCTGTTCCAGCTACTATTATTCCTATTTTAATTGCAGCTTTTGCTGCTTATGGTTTTGCATGGATAGAGTTTCCCGGGCGAAAGACATTTTTTGCTATTGTTGTTGCACTGCTTGTTGTACCGCTTCAGATTGCATTGATACCTATATTAAAAGATTATAACAGATTAAAACTTAATGGAACTTTTCTTGCAATCTGGCTTGGGCATACTGGTTTTGGATTACCTCTTGCTGTTTATCTTTTATTTAATTATATTAATCAATTACCAAGATCAATTTTAGAATCAGCTTTTATTGACGGGGCTTCTCATTTTACATGTTTTATAAGACTGATACTTCCACTTTCTATACCTGCATTAGCATCTTTTGCGATTTTTCAATTTTTATGGGTATGGAATGATCTCTTGGTTGCAATAATATTCCTTGGAGTTAAATCAGAAGTTGCTGTTTTAACTTCACAGCTAATGAATTTGATTGGAGAAAGAGGAAGTGATTGGCACTTGCTTTGTTCAGGTGCTTTTGTTACAATGATTGTGCCGTTAGTAGTATTTTTTTCATTACAAAGATACTTTGTTCGTGGACTATTAGCCGGTTCTATAAAAGAATAATTTTAATTGTTATATAATGAGTTGAAATGGTTTTAACAATAAAAGAGATAGCAAAAGAAGCAGGAGTGGGTATTGCAACTGTTTCCAGAGTTCTTAATAATCATCCAAATGTTAGGGAAGAAACAAGAAAGAAAATATTAAAGATTGTAAAAAAGCATAAATATAATCCAAATGTAGTTGCACGTAAATTAGCAAAAAAGTCTTATACAAAGACAACAATTGGTATTGCTTTACCGGATATTTCTCATCAGTTTTTCTTTGAAGTAATAAGAGAGATTCATCTAAACCTAAAGGGATTTAAGTATAATCTATTAATTTTTAATTTAGGTAAAAGTAGAAAACAGGTTTTTGAACATATTGGTGAAGAAAATTTAGCCGGATTAATACTTCTTGGTGATCCGCCAATGACTTTAGATGAAAAAAAGATAATATCAGAGCATCACACTCCGTATATATATGTTGATCATTATGATAAAAATGAAAATTATATATGTTTTGATAATATATATGGAGGAAAACTTGCAGCTCAATATTTAATATCAAAAGATTGTAAAAATATTTTATTTATTGGTGAAGCAGTAAAAAATAATAATCAGATTCAACGTTTTACTTCATTTAAAAATGAACTAAAAAAAAATAATATCAATGATCTATCAGAAAAGTATATTCCTTTAAGTGAGAGTAAATCATATAAATTTGTTAGAGAAATTTTAAAAAAAAATCATAAAATTGATGGTGTTTTTTTCTTTGCAGATTATCTTGCTATTGGCGGACTTAAAGCAATAAAAGAATTAAAATCACATGTAAGAATTATTGGTTATGATGACATTTTAACTTCAAGATATCTGGAACTTTCTACAATACGTCAGAATTCTATTGAAGTAGGGAAAATTGCAGCGGAAACAATAATTAAAATAATTAAAAATTATAACAAAGATACTGATCTTATTCAAATAATAATTAAGCCGGAATTAATCGATAGAGGAAGTTGAAAAAAATAGGAAAGGGGACAGAGCAATTTCAATATTAATTTTATTAAATAATGATAAATAATGAATGAAAGAGTAACTTTTTATTAATATATAAATAAGTGATGAATAAATGGGTGATTAAATAGGGGCAGTGTAAATATTAAAAAAATATTAATAGCATCATGTTACCATATCAATGCTTCTTCCGGGACATTCTCTAATGTAGAACAAATCCAATCAGCATTTACAAATTTTTCTTTTTCGAATGTGGTAGTAAGAGCAAGACATTTTGAACCTGCTGCTTTACCTGCAGCTATACCAGTTATAGCATCCTCAATAACAAGACATTCTGATGGTTTTAATCCAAGTTTTTTGGACGCTTTTAGATATATTTCAGGATGTGGTTTTTTATGATATACATCCTGTCCGTTAATCAATGCATCAAAAGTATCATTCCCCAGCTCAATAGCCTTTAAGTTTATCATCATTTTTATTTTATCTGCACTAGTTGCTACTGCAAGTTTTAAGTTTAAATTACGGCATTCTTTTATAAAATCATGTACTCCAGGTAGAGACTTAAGATTATCCTTGCTAATTTCTTCATATATAGCATAAGTTCTAGCTTTCTCTTTATCTATATCAATAGGAACATTATATTTTTTGGCAACTCCTCCAATATACATACTTTCACCTGTTCCAATAAAAGGTAAAAAATCTTCTGGCTTCACAACTATCCCATGTTCTTTAAACATCATTATTGCAGCATGGCATATATATTCTTCAGAGTCTACAAGAACGCCGTCCATATCAAATAATATTCCTTTTAACAATTTTGGTCACCATAATTCATTAAAATTACTCAAGTTTTTAAAGCATGAAAAAAGTATCATATAAAGAATCATAAGTAAAGAGTCATTTATGTTTTTAAAAATTGTTTAGTATCATTATATTAATCTATCTTTTTTTTATAATTGTTAATTTTTATTTTATCTCTAAATATAAAAGGATATAAAATAACCAGTAAGAGTAACAGGAATGCAACAACATAAGGGAAAATATAGCCGAAATATCCATAAATTGTATTTCTGGAAATTACAGGAACATTAAAATAAAAATTGTTTGTTCCCTGCTGGAATGTATTTTTTCCTCCCCAATGAAAGTAATATGGATCAATAACAGCACTATGACCATCTCCAACAATCCTAACCATGGTAAAACCATTTTCAACTGCTCTGTAACCATTGTTAAAAGAATGCAGTGGTGTCCAAGTTGGAGAATCATAAGATTGAGATATCAATAAATCAATCTTTTTTATTGTTGTCTGTCTCAGATAGTGAGGAAAATGCATATCATAACAAATAACCTGTCCAATACGTCCATAAGGAGTATCTATGTATGGTATTTCTCTTGAACCTGCATTACAAAAAAGATACTCTCCAGAGGTCGGATACCCTTTTTCATATTCCCATCCAGTTTTGCCATCTGGAGTGAATAGAATTCCAATGTTTTTCATTATTTTGTCATTTGTCTTCTCGTTTTTACTTAACAGCCTGGCATAACCTGCTAAAATGTATACATCCTCTTTATCTGCCAACTCTTTTAATTCTTTAAGATAACTGTCCGCAACTGATGCTTCCATTGTTAGGGCGTATTCTTGCCAGATAATGATTTTTGCCCCGGTTTTTATCGCTTTTTTTGTTTTCAGATACATTTCGTTCATATGTGATATAGGACTTCTTAATTGTTCTGTGTATTCATTCGGTTCAATCTCCGGATGATTAACAAAACGAAAATCTGAGCTTAAAATACGTTTTTCGTAACCTGTTTCCATTGTAATTCCCGCAACAGGTACTGATACCTTTACTTGTTTACGAAAGACAACAGACAATCCTCCATACATTAAAAGTATAAATGTGAGAGATAAGTAACAAATACTTGAGAAACCTAATTTTTTAAGATCCCATTGTTCTTCCCACAGGTTGTTTATCAGAGATGCAGTCCATGTGATAAAGAAGCTTAAACCGAAAGTTCCAAAAATTGAAGTTAGTACTACCATAGGAGGTAATGCCAATTGGGTTTGACCAAAAGAATAAAAGATTCCCTGAATATACGAAGACACAAGTTCTACAACAACAATTCCTGATGGAAATATAAGAGTTCCAGCAAGCTTCGGTAATTTGTTGAAATAAGCTTTATCCAAAATAAATGGTATAATAAATAATGGAACAGTAGATAATGGCAGGATAAATAATCTGAAAATTTGTAAAGTATTTAGATCGCCAAATCCTCCTCCTGTATCCATTTCTGCATAAAATGGCAAAAGACCACTAAAATAGGCTAATGTTATTATAGTAGTACACAGGATTACTGCATTTGTCCATTTATTTATTCTCATATAGCGAATTAGAAATATTGGTGCAATCCATGCGGCAAACCAGACATGGTTGTCCATTTTGAATATTGAAAGTGAGAATGTAATTAATGCAATTACTAGATATAGAATATTTAGCAACCATTTTTTTATTAAGCTATACTTGTCCGGATTTACTTTACTGGTTTTTTCTTTCATAAGATTTACTCCTTAAATTGATATTTATCAAATCTATTGACCGAATATAAAGTCAATGTATTTAATAATAATATTAATATAGATTTAATAATAAATTCATTTTTTCTTGCTAATTCTTTCTTAAAAGATTTATAAAAATCTCCGAAGTGATTTTATTTTTGAGGTCTTCCTGGTGCTGCATCATCAAAACCAATCCATTAAACAAAGCAAGATAGGCTGCTGATAGGACACCTGGATCTCCATCAATAACATTTCCTGATTTTTGAGCCTGCAATATTAGTTTATCAAATTTTTTGTAGTGATCAATACGTTTTGCTATAAAATCTATAATTCCAGGAATATCCTTTGCCTGTGTCATAGCTTGCTGAGTGATTATGAAATAATACGAAAGCTCTTTTTTTTGCAATTCATCGGCAAGAACATCGGAAAGAGTCATGATCTTTTCCCATGCAGTACCAGTCATATTCAAAACTTTGTTAATTACGGATTTTGAATATGTAAAAGCCCTATCGACTAGATAGAGGAAAATCTTTTCCTTTGATGGAAAATAATGATAAACAAGACCATAGCTTAATCCTGTTGCCAGGGTGATCTTTTTTAAAGTTGCTCCATGATAGCCATATTCTGCAAAAATTTTTAAAGCAGCACTCGTTATCTTGTTTAATGATTCCTTACGCATCTGTTCGTTTTGTTCTATGTTTCGTGGTGACATTTTTTAAACCTCTATAAATTATGGGTAATATATCATTCACTGATAATATTGTCAATTAAAAGTATTGTAAATATTTATTATAATCATCTTGCAGTTTTTTATGGTTACTTAAAAAAAATCCCGTGTTATTGACTGTAGTAGATATATTTTAAATACCTTTCAATTGTAAATACTCTTTTTTATCAGCATCATAATATTTTATTGTAAACTTTTTTGTTTTTAGGTTTGCGTTTAAAACAGTATGATATTTTGATTTTTTCCAGGAAATTACGAGATCATTTATAGAATTATTTTTGGTTTTAATGTTTCCATTAAATGCCGGATAAGTATTTCTGAATTTCATAAGATTAAAGAGACGTTTAACAACCTCTCTTTGGAGATTATTTTCGATTTCTTTTATTGAATATGAATGCCTATTGATATCTCTGCCAAATTTTGTTCTATTTAATAAATTGATGTCATTTTCTCCGGCTAGTAATCCAACATAATAAACCTGTGGTATTCCGGGAGTATAAAACTGGAGAGCTCTTGCTAATATATATGCATCATCATTATTTCCTAAAGCAGAGTAATAAGTAGAGTTTATCTGGTAAATATCCAGATTATTATATTTAATAGTATTAAACTCTTTTTTAATATTAACTCCTTTTGAAAATAAATAATTTTTGGTCTCTTCAATTTCATTTTTACTTAATAGATCCTGCACATCAACTATACCAATACCATCATGTGTATCAAGAGTTGTAAATTGTTTTTTTGGACATATTTTTAACCATTTTAATAATTTAATATTTGACCCGGTGTATAATGCATGCAGGACAAGCATGGGCAATGAAAAATCATAAACCCAGTATCCATGTTTAGCAAGTTTAAGTTGATATGTATAATGTTCATGAACTTCAGGAAGTATTTCAACATTATAAGGTTTAAGGCATTTTTTAACAAATTTTAATATCTTCCAAATTTCTGGTTCTATAAAAAAACAGGAAGTTCCCGGCTTTTTGGTTGTATATGCAAAAGCATCTAATCTAATAATAGATGCTCCTTTTTTTGCCAGATAAGTTAGAATGTTTTTTATGAATTTTTTTGTAATAGAAGAGCTTAAGTTTAAATCTATCTGTTCAGGATCAAATGTACTCCAGATTTTTCCGATTTTTCCATCTGAGAATTTTATTTCTACAAATGGTTCTTTTGGTTTTCTTTTATAAATGATTTTTAAATCATTTTCAGATGGTCTGTTTTTAGTCCAAAATTTATTATAATTAATAAACATCTCTGAGTATATAGAGTCATCTTTTTTTTCTAAAAAGTCATTAATGAATGTTGATTTTTTTGAAACATGGTTAATCATGAAATCAAAAGTTAAACTAAAATTTTTTTTTATGTTTGTAATATCTTTCCATATTCCAAATTGTTTATCAACTTTTTCATATGTAATAGGCGCAAAACCCCTATCAGCAGATGAAGGGTAAAAAGGTAGAATATGAACACCATTAATATAATTTTTGAGATATGTATTTAATATATAATTTAATTCCTTCAGATTTTTTCCAAGACTATCCGGGTAAGTTATTATTATTATTTTATTTTTAATTGACATATTTTAAAACCTAGTAATTATCATGTTTTTATTGTATTAATTGGAAACGTTTCCAGTAATTGTTGGTGATTTTAACTTTATTCTATTTATTTGGCAATATTTAATTAATTATTGATATAATTTAAAACAAGTTATGACCTTCGTTTTTCATTTATGTAAAATTGTAATTTGATATTGTTTACTTGCTGCGAAATATGTGTTGGAAAAAATTAGCCACAGACGACACAGACTTGC
>CAZYID010000143.1:0-9469 GCA_964646595.1 uncultured Spirochaetales bacterium
ACAACTTTTCCTCCCATTAAGTAAACTTGTCCATTAATTTCTGCAACAATATTTATTCCATCTTCTGTAATTTTAGTATTACGTCCGGCAAGTAAATTAACATCTTTTCCGGGTCTAGCGGGTATTAATTTATTAGTAACAGTTCGTCCTGGTTCTCCAACTGTTGATGGTTCTTTAGCAGCTAAAATTTGACCGGCAACAACATTTTGTACAATATTTAATTCTTTAAAATTAACTTTTCCATCTTCTTCAATTAAATGAATTTCTTCTTTACTGGTTTTAAAATTATAAGTAATTTTTGCATTTTGGCCGTCAATAACTTTTATTCCTTTAGCGATTAAAACCGGTTCATTATAAACCGGATAATCAAATAAATTTGATAATAATTCATCATCAATACCAACAACAACACCATTATTATTTAAAATATTTTTAATTTCATTTATTTCTAAATCAAATCCACCTGGTTTTGGAGGTGATAATACGATAAAAGCTTTCATTTCATCATTATTAATTTGTACAGTTGCTGTAGAATCATTAGCAACATTCATCGGCATTTCACCAATTTTATGATATTCCCCGGAACTTTCTTTAATAATTTTATTTATAATTGATTCATTAAATTTACTTAATCCTCGAGAATAAATTGCATTTATTACTTTTTTATCATTTATTTTTCTGCCTTTTCCAACCGGAGGTGTTACTTTTATTAAAACACCTTTTGATGTTACACGGACAAAAACTTCCGAATCTCTATTGATAGAATCTTTTTTAAATGCGCCATATTGTTCATCAGTCTCATAACCAACATTTATTATTTTATTAAACATTTCATTTTTGTCTTTAGCAATATAAACTTTTATTTTAAAATCTTGTTTACCAACACCAAAAAAACCTTTTTTACCATAATTAATAATTTCATAATCAATTTCACTAATTTTAACTCTTAGTTGATCACAACCATTCTTTAAAGCTTCTTCTAAAGAATTACCAGTTGCGACTATACTTCTTATATGGGATTCTTGTTCGATTAAGTTTCTTAATATTTCTTTTAATTTCAGCATTTTAAACCTAAAATATACTATAAATATAATAAAAAAATAAAATCATAATTAAGTAATACCTTCTTTAATTTCCGCTAATTTTGCTCTTAATCTAATTATTGCTTTTGTATGAAGCTGACTTACTCTAGATTCTGTAACATCTAATACCTCACCTATTTCTTTTAGAGTCAAATCTTCATAATAATATAATACAAGAACTTTTTTTTCTTTATCAGGTAATTCATTTATTGCATTTACTACTAATTGTTTTACTTCTTCTCTTTCAGCCGTAATATCAGGATTTGTTGAATTCGGTCCTTCAATTGTATCAATAATAGAAATTTTATCATTATCACTACCAGTATACCAGGTTTCATTTAATGATATTATTGATGTGCTTGATATTTTTGTCATCAATGAATAAAATTCTCTAATATCTAATTCTAATTCTTTAGCAATTTCTTGATCAGTAGCAACTTTTCCCGTTTCATTCTCTATTCGATTTATTGCCTGCTCAACTTCTTTTAATTTTTGTCTTATAGATCTTGGAACCCAGTCAATAGAACGAAGTTCATCATATATCGAACCTCTGATTCTTGTAACTGCATATGTTTTAAATTTAACTTTTTTATCCGGGTCAAATTTTTCTATAGCGTCCATTAATCCAAAAACTCCAAATCCAACCAAATCATCATATTCAATATTTCCCGGTTTACCCATTGCTACTTTTCCAGCAACATATTTTACTAATGGAGCATATTGTTTAATGAAATGTTCTCTAATTGCAGGATTTTTATTTTTTTTATATTGAATCCAAAGTTCTTCTTCGGTAAAATCATTAATATTTAATTCATCATTGCTTTGTTTTTCTTTCAATTAATCCCTCCCAGTAAAGAATACATTTTTACAATTCATTTTTTAAAATATTTTATAAAACATTTATTAAATATTTCCTTTTTCATTTTATAATATATAACTTTTACTTATCAATCATCTCTTTTTATTTTTGTTCGTATTGCTTTTGCTAAATCTTCATATGATACTTCTACTCCTATTTTTTCTTTAAGAGTATGTTGTTTCTTAGCTTGTTTACTAATTTCAATATCTTCATCACTTTCATTTTCTTCTTCATCTAAACTTAATTCACTAAGCTCATATGTATTATCATTCTCCAAATCAAGTTGTTCATTATTCTCATCTTCTATATTACTTTTATCATCCAAACTAATATTTCCATTAGTTTTCTTATATTCATATATATCATCATTTTCACTAGTAGTTTCGTTATTAATAATTTTATCTTCTACAATTTCTCCTTCTTCAATACTAACATTCTCTCCTATAGTATTTTCATCACTTTTTATTTCATTTTCTTCTTTTTCTTCAATATTATCAAATAAATTAGATTTATCAGTTTCATTTTCATAAACTTTATCTTCTAGCTCCTCATCTCCAACTGTTATATCAACATTTGTTTTTTCTTCTTCATTTTCAAATTCATTAACATTATCAACTTGAAAATCTATTTCTAAATATTTTTTTAATACAAAAAAAATTCCAAAAAAGACTCCAAAAACTAAAACTCCATAAATAACAGACCTTGATAATATTACAAAAAAGGTATTACCTTTTATAATATTTATAATTACAACAAGTATAAATCCTGTTATTCCAGCATAAAACGGTGTTTTAAAATTAAACATATTCTTCTTTTTCTTTAAAATTATTAAAATAATTATTTATAAAATTTATTTAAAATATAAAATATTATAAATAATTAATTTAAATTATACATAATTAAATTTATTATTTCAATTAAAAAAATACTATATATTTTGAAGCATCACCCCCTGATTATAATCCTAATAATCTGGTCATAAATCTTTTTAAACCACCGCCTTTTCTGTATTCTACTCCTTCTAATCTAGAAACAATATGTTTTATTCCTATTGCAGCTTTACTGTTTTCGTCCAAAGTAATAAATGGAATTTGACGTATTACACCTTGAGAAACTATTTGATCGTCATAAATCATTCCAAGGTTTTCGAGTTTAACATTTAAAAATTGTCCGGTAATACTTATAACTCTTTCTGCAACTCTTCGGCCTTCTGAAAATGAATGAATTCTATTAACAATTAACTTTAATTCTAGATTAGGATTATCAATTTCAGTTGCAATTATCTTTATAATTCCATAAGCATCTGTAATTGAAGTAGGTTCTGGAGTTGTTATAACAATTGCTTCATCAGCTGCCTTAATAAATGAAATAACATTCTTACTAACACCGGCACCAGTATCAATAATAATAATGTCAGCATAAGAAAGAGTACTTATTTCTTCAATAAACCCGACTCGTTCTTCATCAGTTAAATTTGCAATTTTAGAAAATCCTGAAGCACCGGCTACAATTTGAATACCATAATTTGTATCAATAATTATGTCTTTCATTCGTTTTTGTTTTTTAATAAGCTGAAACAAATTATATTTTGGAATAATCCCAAGACAAACATTTACATTAGCTAAACCAAGATCTGCATCCATAACAATTACTTTTTTCCCAAGTCTGGCATAAGCAATACCCAAATTAATTGCGATATTTGTCTTACCAACTCCACCTTTACCACTGGTAATAGCAATAATACGGGTGTTTTTAATCTGATTATTAATGTTATAATCATCTAATTCCATAATTTTTCTTAAATCAGCTGCTTGATCAACCATAAAATTTTATTCTCCTATGCATTATTTACATAAACTTCAATTTCTAAACCTTTAACTTTTTGCATTAAATTATTTTTATTCGCTTTTTCAATATCATTTGGAACGCGTTGTCCGTCAGTAAAGTATCGTAAACTTTTTTTTGATTCTATAGCAGCATTTAATATTCCTCCAATAATTTCACATTCATCAATCTTTGTAATAATTATACTACTATAATCAAATAAATCAAAATTTTTAAATATCTTTTGAATTTCTTTAACTTTAGTTGAAGCAGATATAGTTAAAGCATACTCGGGTTTATATCTGTTAAATTGAAGGAGCTGCTTCATTTTAACTAAATTCATTTCATCTTTTGCACTTCTGCCAATAGTATCAATTAATATTAAATCAGCATCAGATAAATCAACCACTTTTTGTAATTCTAGATTATCTTCTACGCCACTCACAGGCGCTCTCATGTATTCAGCATATTTTTCCAGTTGATATTTTGCTCCAATTCTATATCCATCAATTGTTATCAATTCAACCTTGAGTTTTTCTCTTATTGCATTAGCTGCTATTTTTGCTATTGTTGTAGTTTTTCCAACACCTGTTGGTCCAACTAAAACTAATATTCTTTTATTCTTATTATTAATCTTTATTTCTTCAGTAATTTTTAATTGCTCCTTTATATAATCATAAACAAACTTATGAACTTCTGTTTTATTATCAATACTTGAATAAGTAAGTTTTTTCTTACTTTCTTCAATGATATTATCTATAAATCCATCAAAAAATTCATTTTCTTTTAGTATCTGTTTAACCTCTAAAAGATTTGGATGTAATTTATCATCTTTATCACCCGAACTATTTTTTTGAATTTGATCTTCAATAAATTTTAATTTTTCCATTACAAGACTTATTGATAGCGAATCGTTATTATCCAAAAGTTTTTGCATGTCTATTTGAGTTTTATTCTTTAATATTTTATTATCAATTGCTTTTTCTATCCCCATATTTTCTCTATATTTTTTTAAGAGATCTATATCTGAAATACTAATTAATACTTTTACATTTTTTTTGCACCCAATTCCTAAAAAGCCTCCTTTTGTAGATTCCATTATTTTTATTATTCTAGCTCTGTCCCCATATTCTCTCTTAATTCTATATTTAGCTTCTTCAATATTAGGTGCCTGTATTTCTCTGTATTCCATAACCCACTCCTTTTTATTTTACTGTTTTTATATTATGTAAAATGAATTTTATTATTAAAAAAAATAGTAAACTTCTCATTATTGACTCTCCACTTTTTCTTCCAGAAATATTTGTCCATATAAAACAACTTCAACATTAGAAATAACCTCTCTGGTACTTAATACAGCTATATTTCTATTAATATGTTTACATATATTCCAAACAGCTCTTCGAACAGGAGGCTGACATAAAATCACAGGAAGAAATCCCTGGTTAAACATATCAGTAATTTTATTTTTAATAGCATTTTGTAAAGCAATCATATCATCAGGTTTTAATGTAACTACAGGTGTCCCATCTTCAGTAATATTAAGATTTTTATATATATTATTTTCAATTTTTGGATCAAATCTTAAAATATAAAGTTTATTTTCTTCATTTATATATTTAGTGCATAATGATCTTTTAAGAGAAGTTCTTATATATTCTACAAGTTCAAATAAAGGCGTACTGGAACTATGATCTGAAAGTGTTTCAAATATTGTAACCATATCTTTAATTCCAATATTTTCCTTTAATAATTCTTGAAGAATTTTCTGTATTTTTGGTGTTTTATATTCTGCTAATATATCCTCAACAATATGTGGATAATCTTTTTTTAATGTGTCAATAATCTGATTTACTTCTTCTCTGCCAATAATTTCACTGGCATGTTCTTTTATCAACTCTTGAATATGTGTAGATATTATTGTTGGAATATCAACTACAGTATATCCAGAACTTTCTGCTTTTTCCCTTAATTCTTCTTTAATCCATATTGCATTCATTCCAAAAGCCGGTTCAATAGTTTTTTCTCCTTCCAGTTCTTCTTTACCTTCACCCATTGCCAGTAAACATCCAATTTTAACATGGCTTTTACCAATTTCTTGACCTCTTATTTTAAAAGAATATTCATCCGGCTGAAGCCTCATATTATCTTGAATTCTTATAGGCGGTACAATTACTCCCATTTCTAAAGCCGCATTTCTTCTTATCCCGGTAATTGAGCTTAACAACTCTGCCCCTTTTGCTTTATCTACAAGAGGTATTAATTCATAACCAATATATAAAGTAAGCGGATCAACTCTTAATAAAGACGAAACATTTTCAGGTCCTTTAGACTCTTCTTTTTCACCTTTTTTTTCAGCTTTTTCAATTAACATTTTTTTATCAGCCTGATATAACATATATCCGCCATAACCCATTCCCGCTGCTAATACTAATAAAATAATATGCGGGAATCCCGGTAACACAGATAATACAGCAAGACATCCACTTGCAACAAAGAAAACTTTGTATTGATTTGTAATTTGACGAAAAATTGAACTACCAATTGCATCTTTTGCCTGAGACCTTGTTACAATTAAACCGGTTGCAGTACTAATTAAAAGTGAAGGAATCTGGCTTACTAAACCATCTCCAATTGTAAGAGGTATATAATTAGCTAAAGCTACATCAAAACCTTCTCCTCTAGCAAGCATTCCAACAGAAAATCCTCCAATGATATTAATAAATGTAATAATAATACCAATTATAACATCACCTTGAACAAACTTTGTTGCTCCATCCATATTTCCATAGAATGATGATTCTTCCTGTAGTTCCTGTCTTCTTCTTATTGCATCTTCTTCATTTATTAATCCATTTTGTAGATCCATATCTATAGCCATGTATTTATTAGGCATAGAATCCAAAGAAAATCTTGCAGCAACTTCTGCAACTCGAGTTGCCCCCTTAGTTATTACAATAAACTGGACAAGAGTTAATATTGCAAAAATAATTAATCCAATTACCATTCCAGAAGCATCAACAGTACCAACAACAAACTGTCCAAAAGCTCTTACCATTTTACCTTGAAAGCCGGCACCTTTAGCTAAAATTAATCTTGTTGAACTAACATTAACAGATAACCTAAATAATGTTGCTACAAGTAAAATTGAAGGAAATATAGAAAAGTCTATTGCTTTTTGTAAATAAGCAACTGTTAATATTATCAATAATCCTAAAATAATATTTAATGACATTAATAGATCAAGCATAAATTCCGGTAACGGAATAATTAGCATTAATACTATTGTAATTAAAAATACAGCAAAAATCATTGTAGGCTGTCTTATAGCATCAATAAAATTACCTGTTTTTTTAATATCACTCATATAATTTCCTTATAAACAATTTTATTTATACTGCTATCTTTCTTTCTTTTTTTTCCATTGCCAATTTATATGCAATAATTACTAAACTATACATTTCTCTTGGGAGAATATCATTTACTTCAACTTCACTAAATAATCTTCTTGCCAAATCAACATTTTCATACATAAAAATATTATTCAATTTTGCAATTTCTTTTATTTTTTGAGCAAACCTATCTTTACCTTTTGCTATTATTCTTGGCGCTTCATCAGTAAACTTATCATAAAATAAAGCAACAGCAAAATGAGTTGGATTTGTAATAACCACATCAGCTTTTGGGACTTCTTCTAACATCTTTTTCTGAGATAATAATGTCTGATACATCTGACGAAGTCTTGATCTAACATTTGGATCCCCATATAATTCTTTATATTCTTCTTTTACTTCTTGTCTTTTCATCTTTACAGATTCTTCATATTGCCATCTGACAAAAATAACATCAATTATAGAAAATACTAATAAAATAATTAATACTTTTAAAACCAATTCAAAAATTAAATTGCTTATAAAAATTGCAGAATTTAATAGGCCATCAACAAATAAAATATTTTTTATATCTTCAATTTTACTGCTTATAGTTATATATGCAGCTAAACCAATAATACCAATTTTAACAACTGATTTAATAAAATTAAATAAACCTGTAACAGAAAAAACCTGGTTTTGTAAAAATTTAATAACATTTGGACTTATTTTGCTAAATTTTGGTTTTATCGACTTAAAAGTTATCTTAAAACCAATTTGCATATAATTACTTAATATCGCTGAAATAAAAGCTGTAGCAGCAATTGGAATAAATACTTTTAGAAAAGGAAAAAGAAAATAATCAATTAAAATATTATCATCGTTAATGCTAATCTTATCAAAATTTTCAAAATAATAAATAAAACTATTTTGAATTGTTCCAAAAATATTTTTTGCTAAAAAATAAATCATTATAAAGGTTATTAAAGTAACTAAAGCAGCCGGCAAATCTTTAGAAAGAGCAACCCTGCCTTCTTCCCTGGCTTTCCTTTTTTTATGTTCTGTTGCTTTTTCAGTTCTACCTTCAGACTCTGCTGATGCGAATCTCTGCAAATCAAAATGAATATCATGAGGAATTTCAAATATATCTAAGTTAAGCCACCAGTATTCTTTCACTTTTTAAGCTCCAGCATTAAAAACCAAACATTCGCAAATGTTTCATCAATAAAATCATTAAAAAAAATAAGTAATCCGGGTAAAAGTAAAATTAAAATAATAAATCCAACAGTTATAGAAATTGGAAACCCTATCATTAACAAATTCATTTGAGGTGCTGCTTTTGCCAATAAACCCATAGTAACTGAAACCAGCAATAATGTACCAACAATTGGGAATGCCATTCTTAAAGCAATAAAAAACATATTTTTAAAAAGAGCAATTATCCCGTATGTTGGTGCTATAACTGCATCCCTAATAAATGTACTTGCATTTATTAATTCAAAAGATGAATAAATTTCTTTAATAATAAAAAGTGGGCCATGTAAATTTAAAAAAACTAGTATTGCGATTAAATATAAATATTGTCCCATTAAAGGTATACTTATTTGACTCATTGGATCAAATACTTCACTTGCACCAAAACCCATTTGTATTGTAAAAAACTGTCCGGCAAGTTGGTATACAGCAAAAGAAATAGTTAAACAAAACCCAATAACCACTCCAATTAAACCTTCTAAAATTGCTACTAATCCGTATTCAATCATATTTTCAGGAATTTTTGGTATAAATGAATATATTAAAGGAAATATAACTATTGTAATAATAAAAATAAATCCTAATTTAGCTCTAACAGATATTGTTCCTGAACTAAAAAAAGGAGCAACCAAAGTTAATCCCATTATTCTTGAAAAAACCAGCATAAATTTTTGAAAATTTAATACAAAATATTCCAATTAAAAAACTCCTAAAATAATCAATTAAATATTATTTTAATATTATTATCTAATTAAAGGCACCTCGCCAACAAGTTCAAAAATCTGTATAGCAAATGCTTTCATGTTTACACCAATCCAAGGTCCAAAAATAATTAACGCAACAATAATTGCAATAATTTTAGGTATAAACGTTAGAGTTTGTTCTTGTATAGAAGTTGTAGCTTGAAAAATAGCTATTATAAAACCTACAATCATACCTGATCCAATTAAAGGTAAAGCTACCATCAATGCTAATCTAATAGAAGTTACTGTTATTTCTCTTAATAAAACTTCATCCATTTCAACTCCTTTTAAAAATTACTGTTATGAAAATAGGTTTGTTTATCTCTTTCTATAGAA
>CAZYID010000144.1:0-3760 GCA_964646595.1 uncultured Spirochaetales bacterium
TTTATTAAAACTATTTCAATTGGGATTTACTAATTGGGATGGTCTTAGTAAAGAATTAACATACATAAGTTTTGGAAATTATAAAGAAATTTTTAAATCGTCTCCTGATGTATGGTTAAGTCTTCGTAATAATGCTTTATATTTTTTTATTCATTTATTTTTTATTCCAGTAGAATTATTTATTGCATATGTTTTAGATAGTAAAATAAAAGGCAGTATTTTTTTTAAAAAAATAATATTTATGCCTTATATTATAAATGGTGTAGCTGTATCATATATGTTTTCTGCTATTTTTGCTCCGGATTATGCATCAGGTGCATTAAACATGATGCTCAATTACTTTAATTTACAAAAATTTGCTTTTGATTGGTTGAGTGATCCAAAATTGGTAAATTTTACACTTGTTTTTGTATCATTATGGAGGTTTTCCGGGCTTCATATAGTGTTGTTCTTAGCAGGTATGCAGTCAATACCTAATGATTTATATGAAGCTGCAAAAATAGATGGTGCCAATATGATGCAACAGTTTTTTAAAATTACTTTACCGAGTATCATGATTGTAATAGAGATAGTGTTATTTTTGAATGTTAGGGGTGCACTGCAGGTATTTGATATACCTTTTATTATGACTGCAGGAGGTCCAGGACATGCAAGCAGTACATTTTCTGTTTATACAATAGAAACTGCATTTAAATTTAATAATGTAGGAAAAGCTTCATCAATGGCAGTTGTATTATTCTTTTTGATAATAATTATCAGTAGACTTCAGAATTTATTATTAAGAGATAAAGAAAAAAAATGAAAAAAAATATTATTTCAAATACTTTAACATATTTATTTTTAATTATAATCAGCTTAATTATTTTAGTTCCATTAATTATAACTGTTTTTGCTTCATTTAAAACTTTAGAGCAATTAGGTAATGATTTTCCATTAAAATTACCAAATTTCCGTAATTTAGCAAACTATATAAAAATGTTTAAAAAAGGAAATATACCGCTTGGATTTTTAAACAGTATGATTTTGGTTTTTGTGAGTGTAGTATTGAATACAATTTTAGCATCAATGGTTTCATATTGTTTATCAAGATTTGAGTTTAAGTTAAAGAAATTTTTTTTCTTAATATTTATGTTTGGTATGATTGTGCCTACAATTGTAACTGAAGTTGCAAGGTTTGGCATAATTAATTCACTTGGAATTTACAATACACTTTTAGCACCAATAGTTATTTATGCAGCAGCAGATATGATGCAAATTTATATATATCTGCAATTTATGAATAAAATTCCTGTAAGCTTGGATGAAAGTGCAATGATTGATGGTGCATCGTATTTTAAAATATTTTGGAGAATAATTTTTCCACTGGTTTTACCTGCATCAGCTACTCTAGCCATATTAAAAATGGTTGAAATAATTAATGATATGTATATTCCTTATTTATATATGCCTTCAGCAAAACTACATACTCTTACAACAGCCCTGATGTTTTTTAGCGGTGAGAGAAATGCGTTTTGGAATATATTAAGTGCAGGTGTTATAGTTGTAATGCTCCCTACATTAATATTGTATATTATTTTTCAAAAGTTTATATTTAAAGGAATTACTATGGGAGCAGTTAAGGAGTAATATAGTGTTTGAATTAAAAGTTAAAGATATAATTTATGGTGCTGATTATAATCCTGAACAGTGGGATGAGAAAATTTGGCAGGATGATGTTAGATTAATGAAAAAAGCAGGTGTCAATCTGGTTTCTATTGGTATTTTTAGCTGGGCTTTAATTCAACCTGATGAAAAAACTTATAATTTTAGCTGGCTTGATCAAATAGTTAATTTATTATACGAAAATGGAATTTTTATAAATCTTGCTACAGCAACTGCAGCGCAGCCTGCATGGGCTTCAGTAAAGTACCCTGATATTCTGCCTGTTGATGAGAAAGGAATTAAATTCAGTCATGGTTCACGACAAACATATTGTCCAAACAGTCCTAATTATAAAAGATTATCAAAAAATCTTGTAGAAAAAATAGCAAATCATTTTAAAGATCATCCAGCTCTTGCAATGTGGCATGTGAACAATGAGTATGGGTGCCATGTTGTTAGCTGTTATTGTGAAAATTGTGAAAAAGCCTTTAGGCAGTGGCTAAGGAATAAATATAAAACAATCGAAAAAGTAAATGATGCATGGGGTACAAATTTTTGGGGTCAGCGATACTATGAATGGAAAGAAATAATTCCTCCTAGAATATCTACAGCAGTAAATAATCCAGGTCAAATGCTTGATTACAGAAGATTCTTCTGTGATAGTACATTAGAATTATATAAAAATGAATATAATATAATAAAAAAGACTACACCTAAAGTGCCTGTTGTTACAAATTTTATACCATTTGTAGAGAGAAAATATCTTGATCACTTCAAATGGGCTAAATATATTGATATTACAGCAATTGATCTATACCCTGATCCATCCGTTTCAATGTTTGAGAATGCTAAAATGATCTCTCTTGTCCATAATTTGATGAGAGGTTTAAAAGATGGTCAGCCATTTATCCTCATGGAGCAGGCTCCTTCTCAGGTAAACTGGAGAGATGTCAATGTCAATAAAAGTCCAGGTATAATGAAGCTATGGAGTTATGAAGCTATTTCTCATGGAGCTGATGGTGTCATGTTTTTTCAGTGGAGACAATCTTTAAAAGGAGTTGAGAAATATCATAGTGCTGTTATTACTCATACTGGTAATGAAAACTCAAGAATCTATAAAGAAGCGGCGATGCTTGGTAATGAGCTAAAAAATCTAGCTGAAATAGCTGGAGCTAAAATTGATTCTAAAGTTGCTATTTTATTTGATTTTGATAACTGGTGGGCAGTCGAGTATGAATCATTGCCCAGCAAAAAAGTAAAATATCTAGATCAGATTATGAATTATCATAATGCACTTTTTAATCTGCATATCTCAACTGATATTGTAAGTATAGATAGTGATTTTTCAAAATATTCAGTAATAATTACTCCGCTTTTATACATCATAAAAGATGGTATTGTAGAAAAACTTGAAAAATTTGTAACTAATGGTGGTTCACTTATTACTACTTTTCTTTCAGGAATTGTTAATGAAAATGATGCTGTTTTTAAAGAAGGTTATCCAGGATCTTTAAAAAAATTATTGGGTATAGAAGTTGAAGAGTTTTGTCCTATGACAATAGGCAAAAAAAATAACATTAAATTAACAAAAAAAATAAAAGGTCTTAAAAATCAATATTCATGTGATTTATGGGGAGAAGTAATCCATACAAATACTGCGCAACCTATTGCTGTTTTTACAGACGATTACTACAAAAACATGAGTGCTGTTACAGAAAATAGTTATGGCAATGGCATGGTTTATTATATAGGGACGCAACCTGAAGAATTATTCCTTGAAAATATTTTGCATGCTATACTAAAAGAAAAAAACATTACTCCCAATTATAGTGTTCCACAAAACATTCAGGTAACTAAGAGAATAAAGGAAGATAAAGCTTATATGTTTTTATTAAATCATGGGGAAAGAAAAGAAACAGTTAAATTGGATAAGAGGTATTTTAATCTTATTGATAAAAAATATTATCAGGGCAAAATTACACTTTTACCAAAAGATGTTGCTATTTTAAGTTAACCTTCATGTACATATCTAATTAAACCATAAAATAGGTTATTGCAGAAGCCTATAAATTATTTTTAATACAATATTTGAAGTAATTCTTATTAGGCCGAATGTCGA
>CAZYID010000144.1:3860-9464 GCA_964646595.1 uncultured Spirochaetales bacterium
TCATATAATAGGCAATTTTAATTCAAATGGTAAAACTCGAATTTCGCCCTATTATTTTGGGGATAAAGGTTCTTTAAAATCTTTACTTAAAAGTGATAATATTCTATTTAATAAAAAATGAGAAACAACACCGGTTAAAATATATGAAATTGATATAGCAATAAATACACCTGTTGTATTATAAATATTCGATAAAATCAATGCTAAAGGAAGACAAAAAACAAACATTTCTAATAATGTTAAAAATAAGGCATGCATTGGTTTTCTAAGGGGATTTAATGCAATAGATGAAATTAAAACAATACCTTGAAATCCATAAGCAATAGGTACAATACGCAAATAATTAATAGTGTTATTAATTACTTCAAAAGAGGATTTCGGATCTTTTTCAAATAATCTTGCAATTGGTTTTGCTAAAATAAAAAGTAAAATGCTAATAAACACACCCCAGCACAAAGAAAATAATTTACTGAAGTTTAACGCTTTCTTCACTCTATCGAGTTTTCCTGCACCCCAATTCTGACCGACAAAAGGACCAATAACTGTTGACATTGCTGCCAGGATAGCTAAACTTAAAAAATCAATTCGAGTTCCAATACCATATGCAGATACTGGACCTTTGCCAAATTGATAAATAATTTTTGTTAAGAAAAAAACAGCAGCAGGAATAACAATTCTTGTTCCTGCTGCCGGCATTCCTATAAATAAAATATCCAACCATGATTTTATAATTTCTTTTATTCCGTCAAGTTTAAAAGTAAGCATCTTATATTTGAAATTGAGAATCAAAAAAGCAATGCAAAAAGTAATTGCCCTGGAAAAAACTGTTGCTAATGCAGCTCCCTTGATACCTAAATTTAATCCCTGTATTGTAATATGATCTATATTTAAAAAAAACAGAGGGGCTGGCAATGTGATTTTTGGAAAAATAAAAATAGGATCCAATATTAAATTTAATAAAGCACCGCTAAGCATAATTATTGCAGGAGTAAGTGTATCGCCGGTAGCTCTCATTGCATTATTACCAACCATAGGAGCAACAACAAAAACCATACCTAGATACCATATCTGCATATAATCTTTAATAAGGGGAAGAATATCTTCTCCAGCGCCCAATAATTGAAAAACCGGTTTTATTGTTAAAATACCAAGAGAAGAAAATATTGCAACAATAAATACAGATAAGACAATAGCATCAGTTGTCAATCTTCTTACTCTATTAAAATCTTTTTTCCCGATTGTTCTTGAAATTAAAGCTGATGTTCCAATTCCTAATCCAAGAGCAATATTTGCAATAATCATAACTACAGGGAAAGTTAATGATAAGGCAGCTAATTCATTAACTCCAAGTCTGCTGACATAAAAAGTATCAACAATATTAAACATCATCATACCAAGCATGCCGAATATCATTGGTAAAGTTAAAAAAACAAGATGTTTAGCAATATTTCCTTCTGTTAATTTTGCTTTATTAAGTTTTTCCATTTTATATTTTGTAATTTTTCCAAATTTAATTTTTAGAAATTCTCTTCTTATTACTATAACGAAAAAATCTATATTTTATTGTAAAAATAATAAAATAATATATTTATTAATATTTTTTATCTTTCTTGCATTTCATTTAACCATTTATCAGATTCTTCTTTTGAATAACCTAAAAAAATTGAATTCACATCATGCTCTTTATACTTTTTATATGCACTGGTTTTATTTATATTTGCATAACAATAGATACAGCCTTGAGCGCAAGTATTATATGTTCCAATATCAATGCTTTCTGTACAACCGCACTCTTTCCTTGTTGGTTTTATTTTATAATTATAATCTATACTCTTAACATTAAATAATTCCTTAATCAATTCCCAGTCAATACAATGAGCTTTCTTAATTTTATTGCTGATTAAATAATCGCCACAACATGTATACATGTTTATTCCATAAGATAATGCAATATCTGCAAGATCATTTGCAAGATTTCTTTTAATATCTAATAAAGGGTCTTGAATCATTAAATAATTTTCTTTTTCAATTTTTAAAATGCTTTTTTTAACTTTTTCATACAAAAAAACAAAACTTGTAATACATCTGACCGTATAATTTTTAAGTTCTTTTGCAATTTTTTCAAAATTTTTTAAATGAAATTTATAATCAGTTATTTCTGAAATTATTATCGGGTCATAACGCCACGTTATATGATTTTTAGAATACTGATCGCTTAATAAACAAAGATTATCAATTGTTTTTTCAGAACTATCAACATTTTTTTCAAAAATATTTGAATATCCATTTATAGTATAATTAAAATAAAATTTATAACCTAAATTATCAATAATTTTTAATTTATCAACAAATGGAATAAAATTTTTAGACCAGAAAACAAAACATTCTACATCCTCTTTTTTTAAAGATACTCTATACTTATCTTTAGAAAAAGGATTTAAATACCCGACAAACCCTTCATTTATTCTTTTTAAAAACCAATCACCATAAAAAGTCGGAATATCTGTTCTTCTTGAAACCGAAATAATTTTTTTCAATATTTTTAACCTACGATAATTTTATGATTGAAAAAAATAAGAAAAGTAAAAATGTTAAAATAAAAAATCATCCTTATTTTCTTCTTCTTGATGAGCAGCTTTCTTTAAAGACTTTCTTTTATTTTTTTTTTCCTGTTCTGATGTATCTTGAATTGTATCATCTAAATCTTCTTTATCACTATTTTTTGAAAATTGTTTTATTTCATCTGATTTTAATACTTCCAGTTTCTGCTCTGCTTCAGTTAATTTATTTTCACAAAATCTGCTTAATTTAATCCCTTCTTCAAACATTTTTAATGATTCTTCAAGAGAAATATCCTGAGATTCTAATTTTGCTGTTATTTCTTCTAATCTTTCTAATGATTCTTCAAAATTTATTTTTTTCAAATTATATCCCTAACTAATATATTTATTATTCAAACAATTTTTTATATACTAAAAAATCTATCTCGTTAAAAACAATAAAACTAATTGTCTGATAAAAATTATTCTCATTTTCTAAAAAATTTTTGACTGTATCAAATGCAATTAAACTCGCTTTTTCAATTGGGTAACCATATACTCCGGTACTAATAGATGGAAAAGCAATAGATTTAATCTGATTTTGCGCACCTATTTTCAATGAATTATAATAAGCATTTTTTAATAAAATCGATTCTTCGTTTTCACCGCCATGCCAGACCGGGCCAACAGTATGAATAACAAATTTACTGGGTAAATTACCTCCTGTCGTAATAACAGCTTTACCTGTAGGAAGGCTGCCCTGTTTTGCAACAATTCTTTTACATTCTTCTAAAATCAAAGGTCCTCCGGCTCGATGAATAGCACCATCAACTCCACCCCCGCCCATTAAAGAAGAGTTAGCTGCATTAACAATTGCATCTGCCTTTTCTTTTGTGATATCACCTTTAACTAACTTAATAATAGTATTGTTAAATTTTATTTCCATATCAATTTTCACATATTAGAAATAAGAATTTTATTCTCATTATAAAACAATCTAATTTTTCCCGGTTTGCCTAAAAAAACCCAATACTTTTTACTCACTTGAATATTTCCCTGTTTACAACTATTTTTCAAAACAACTGTACCTTCAGTATAAAATTCTTTAGCAGTATTAAAAATATCAATTGAAGTATTAGCAAATATTTTAACAGGAGTCGTCTGATTTAATAAACCAAGATCATATCCTTCATTAGGATTTATTACTATTTCATCCTTTATAAATAAACTTGTTTCAATATTTAGCACATTAGAAGTTTTCATTTTCTTCTATCACCATCCATACTTTGATCTTTCGGCTTCTGACTTTTTAATTAATATATTTTCTTTTTCATTTGTATCAATTCAAAAATTTTTGATGATAATTTTGTAATAATGTTAAGTATCTCCAAATCATTTATATCAAACAAACCGCTTTTATTTTCCGTTAAATTTAATACTGCAACAACTTTTTTTACTCCAAAAATCGGCATTGAAATAAAAGATTTTGTTTGATAATTATCCTTAAATTTAAAATCATGATTTTCATAATCTTCCAGATCAGTCACAAATATTCTCTTGTTTTCAGATGCAATTTTACCAGCTATACCCTCTCCAAGTGGAATCCTAATATTTTCAATTTTGCTTTGCTCTTCTTCTTTCCATCCAAAAGTTTTATAAATATATAATTCTTTATTTTTGTCAACAACCATTAATGAACCTCTTTTAGAATTAGTAAAAGAAACTCCCCAAAATAAAATTTTTTCAAATAACTCTGATATAGTTGTGACATTAATTATATCATTAACCATTTGAGAAAAATCCTGATACAAGCTTTCTACTTTTTCACGAATTGTATTTTCAAGTTTAATAGTATCAATTCTCTCAACATCAGTATCTATAACCTCAGTGTATTTCTGTATTGCTTCAATATTTTTATTTAAACTGCTGACTAATTTATCAAAAGAAGTCGAAATATTTTGATTAGCTTCTTTTTGAATTGAAAATTCATCTATATTTAATGAAGTTAATTCAATCTTTTCCTCTTTAAATGAAACAATTATAGCAGTAATAATTGAAATTATTACTAATAATGCAATTGTTAAAGCTACAAGATAAATTATAACAAGTGATTTCCCTAATCCAAAACTGGTAAAATCAAGCAATGGAACTTTTTTAATTAAATCAGATTCTATATAATTTAGTATGCCTATAAAATATAAAACAGAAAACAATAGTATTATAAACACTAGCATTATTACAAATAAATATATCTTTTTTTTCATCCTATCCTCCCCAGCATTTTAGTAAGTCCATATTTATCAATAAATTTTACACTTGAATTCGTATGGATTACTTTCATTGCTTGTGGACTGAATGAAGCAGAAGTGATAAATATCCCCTGCTTAATACCTTTTTCTTCAATCCAATCAAGAAAACGACTTACTGCTAATTCCGGAACATCATCCTTATATCTTCTTACTGTCATCAAAATTTCATCTTTAATTTTCTGATTTTTTAATGGCATTGCATAAAAATTTATAGCATCGCCGTCAATATACTCATTATCACCATAAAACCTAGGTTCGGATTTAATTTGAAAACCAATTGAATGAACCAGCTTTCTTGAAAGATCTTTAAAATCTTTTGAATTCATATCATTAAGTTTATTAACAGTATTGTATGAAAATGTTCTGGCTTTTGGGATAATACTTCCTGCATATTTTTCTGCTTCTTTTTCAAGTGCATCAATATTAAATCTCACATTAGAATAAAGAATGCCTCTTTTTAAAATATTAAAAAGAGGATTTTCTGAAATATAATTAGCAATATTCTGATTTAATTCTTCCCCGTTTTTCATCCTTGTGCCGATTATTCTAATTATTTGATCAACATCTTTATATTTATAATCAACCATTTTAAGTTTATAAAATTTTTCTAAAGCTTTCTTATAATGTCCGCTTTTATATAATAACACGCCCTCATTATAAAGAGTTGTTTTACCCTGTCCATCACCCGGTATTAATTCTGAATATGTTTGTGATTTTTCAAAATTTGTTATTGCTTCATCTATTAAACCTTTTTC